>NZ_JAJSYW010000056.1:0-33675 GCF_036815005.1 Streptomyces sp. IBSBF 2435
GGGGGGGGGGGGCCGGCGGGGCCGCGGGCGGGGCCTGGGAGGACGGGGTAGAGCCGCCTGAGCCGCCGCTGCCCCCCGAGGAGCCGCCGGAGCCGGTGGCGGACGTGCTGCCGGGCGCGTGGGTGTGGCCGGGGGCCGCGGTGGGCGCCGAAGTGGCGGACCCGGACGTGTCCGGCTTCTTCTTCTTGTCGGCCCTCGCCGACTTCGACGGCTCCGGCGTCGCGGACGCGGAACCGCTGTCGCCGCCGGAGACCTCGGGCAGCGGCATGCCCGGCAGGTTGTTGACCGGCGGGGCGGTCGGACCGGCCGGCCGGTGTTCCGGAGCGGTGGAGGCCCGTACCGCCGCGCCCAGCACCGAGCCGAGCAGCAGGGTGCAGCCGACGATGACCGTACCGAGCACCGCGCCCCGTCGCAGGACGTAGTGGCGCAGGTCCCACAGGCCGACCCGGGGGCCGAGGCGCCGCCATGCGTCGCCGGCGAGCTTGCCGTCGATCGAGTAGACGGGGGCGCCGGCGATGACCAGCGGGCTCCAGGCGGCCAGGTAGATGAAGTCGGGGGCGTCGTAGACCGGGACGGTGCGCCAGCTCACGGTCACGAGCAGCGCGATGGACAGGCCGGCGCCGAAGACCGCCGCGACCCGCTGCCACAGGCCGCAGATGGTCAGGACGCCGACCACGACCTGGAGGAAGGCGATGCTCAGGCCCGCGCCCACCGGGTGGTCGAGCGCGGCATTGCGCAGCGGTTCCGCCGCCGCCCAGGGGTGCAGCGAGGCCAGCCAGGTGACCATGGAGCCGCGCTCGCCGCCGTCGAAGTAGACGCGGTCGCACAGCTTGCCCATGCCGGCGTAGATCGACACGAAGCCGAGGAAGACACGCAGTGGGAGCAGCACGATGCCGAGGTTCATCCGGCGGCCCGGATACCAGGCGTGCTTGACGAAGTCACCGTTGCTCTTGCGCGGCCTGCGCTCCTGCTCGGCGTCCTCGTAGCCGTCCTCGTAGCCGTCGCCATAGGTGTCGCCGTCGCCATGTGCGCCGCCGGCGCCGGGGCCGCGGTAACCGACCACGGGCTCGTCGTCCTGGTCGTACGCGCCGCGCGCCGGCCGTACGCCGCCGAGCAGGCCGGTCGGGGACTCGCCGCTGCGCGGGCCGACGACGGTCGGGGTGCCGGGCGGCCGCACGGTGGTGTCGCCGATCCTCGGCAGCAGCTGCGTGGCGGACCCCGCCGGGCCGTCGGCGGTGCCGGCCCGGCGTACCGCCTGGAGCAGCTCACCGGCCAGTTCGTCGCCGGGCTCGCTGCGGCCCGACCACACCACCGGCGCCAGCTTGCGGCGGCCGGGGACTCCGGCGGCGTCCGCGTGCTGCGAGGCGGCCGTGATCCCGGCGGTGTCGCCGATGCGCAGGGAACGGACCGAGGCCCGTCCCAGCTGCACACGGAAGCTCGCATGGGTGACGATGACCTGGGCGGGGTCGCTCGGCACCCGTGCCATCGTCATGACCGGCTCGTCGAATCCGGGCGTCCCTCCCCCCGTGGAGGGGTGGGGTGTTCTGGTGTCCACACTCATCTAACCGAGTGACTGACCTTTAGGACACTGCCTGCCGGAGCCCTTGATGTCCGAGACGCGTCAATCGTGCAGAGCCCGTATGATGCCCTCCCGCGCGGCCGCGCCCCCGGCCCCGTCAGGTTCTGCCCGGTTGTGGCTCCCGCTCAGGCCCGGCGCCGCGCCGCCTCGTACAGCACCACGCCCGCCGCCACGCCCGCGTTCAGCGACTCGGCCGCGCCGCCCGGCATCGGGATACGGACCAGCAGGTCACAGGTCTCGCCGACCAGCCGGGACAGGCCCTTGCCCTCGCTGCCCGCCACGATGACGACAGGCCCGGTGAGCGCGTCGAGGTCGTAGAGGTCGACATCGCCGTCCGCGGCCAGGCCGATCACGGTCAGGCCGGCCTTCTGGTACGCCTCAAGGGTGCGGGTGAGGTTGGTGGCGCGGGCCACCGGGACGCGGGCTGCGGTGCCGGCCGAGGTCTTCCAGGCGCCGGCGGTCATGCCGGCGGCGCGCCGCTCGGGCACCACGACACCGTGGCCGCCGAAGGCCGCGACCGAGCGGACGACCGCGCCGAGATTGCGCGGGTCGGTCACACCGTCGAGGGCGACGATCAGCGCGTCGTCGCCCTGGTCCGCGGCTCCGGCGAGCAGGTCCTCGGGGTGGGCGTACTCGTACGCCGGGATCTGGAGCACCAGGCCCTGGTGGTTCAGGCCCGCGGTGAGGCGGTCAAGCTCGGGCCTGGGCGCCTCCAGCAGCGGCACCCCGCGGTCGGTGGCGAGCCGCAGCGCCTCGCGCACCCGGTCGTCGTTGTCGATGAACTGCTGGACGTAGACCGCGTTCGCGGGGATGTCGGCGCGCAGCGCCTCGACCACCGGATTGCGGCCGACGACCATCTCGGACGTCGACTTGGCACCGCGGCCCGACGGACGGCGGGACTGGCCCGACACCGTCCGCCTGGCCTGGGCAGCGGCGACGCGGTTCTTCTTGTGGCCCTTGCGCGCCTCGGCAGGCGGCGTCGGGCCCTTGCCCTCAAGGCCCTTGCGGCGCTGCCCGCCGCTGCCGACCGTGGCGCCCTTCTTGTTGGACGTACGGCGGTTCCTGCGCTGGCTGTTGCCGGCCATGGGGCACTCTCACTTCTGTTCGCGTCTCGACGTCGCTACGTCTCCACGTGTCTGCGTCGAATGTCTTTGTCGGTTGGGGGCGGCCGGGTGTTCAGCCGCGCAGTGTCCACCGCGAGCCGGTCGGCGTGTCCTCGATCTCCAGGCCCGCCTGGACCAGCTGGTCGCGGATCGCGTCCGCCGTCCCGTAGTCCTTGCGGGACCGCGCCGACTGCCGCTGTTCGAGCACCAGCTGGACGAGCGAGTCCACCACGCCGTGCAGGTCGTCCCCGCGGTCCGCGCCGGTCCAGTGCGGGTCCAGCGGGTCCAGGCCCAGCACTCCGAGCATCGCACGGACCTCGGCCAGTCGCGCGACCGCCGTTTCCTTGTCGTCGGCGGTGAGCGCGCTGTTGCCCTGCCGGACGGTGGTGTGCACGACGGCCAGCGCCTGCGGCACGCCCAAGTCGTCGTCCATTGCCTCGGCGAAGGCGGGCGGCACCTCTGCCGCGGGATCCACGTGCCCGGCCTTCTCGACGACCCGCTGCACGAAGCCCTCGATCCGCGCGAACGCGGCCTCCGCCTCCCGCAGCGCCTCCTCGCTGTACTCGATCATCGACCGGTAGTGCGGGGTGCCCAGGTAGTAGCGCAGCACGATCGGGCGCCAGCGCTGCACCATTTCCGAGACCAGCACGGAATTGCCGAGCGACTTGCTCATCTTCTCGCCGCTCATGGTGACCCACGCGTTGTGCACCCAGTAGCGGGCGAACTCGTCGCCGTACGCCTTGGCCTGGGCGATCTCGTTCTCGTGGTGCGGGAAGATCAGGTCGATGCCGCCGCCGTGGATGTCGAAGACGGGGCCCAGGTACTTGTGCGCCATCACCGAGCACTCCAGGTGCCAGCCGGGCCTGCCGCGGCCCCACGGTGTCTCCCAGGACGGCTCGCCCGGCTTGGTGGCCTTCCACATCGCGAAGTCGCGGTGGTCGCGCTTGCCGGTCTCGCCCTCGCCCTCGGGCTGGCGCAGATTGTCCAGCTCCTGGTTGGACAGCTCCAGATAGCCGGGGAAGGACCGCACGTCGAAATAGACGTTGCCGTCGGAGACGTAGGCGTGGCCGCGCTCGATCAGGCCGCGCATCATCTCGATCATCTCCGGCACATGGCCGGTGGCCCGCGGCTCGTACGTGGGCGGCATGCAGCCCAGCACGTCGTAGCCGTTGCTGAAGGCGCGCTCGTTCTCGTACCCGATGGACCACCAGGGGCGGCCCTGGTCGGCGGCCTTGCGGAGGATCTTGTCGTCGATGTCCGTCACATTGCGGATGAACGTGACGTCGTAGCCGCGGTGGCGGAACCAGCGCTGGATGATGTCGAAGTTCAGGCCCGACCTGATGTGGCCGATGTGCGGTGCCGCCTGCACAGTGGCGCCACACAGGTAGATCGAGACACAGCCCGGCGTGAGCGGGACGAAGTCACGGACCTGGCGTGCGCTGGTGTCGTACAGGCGAATAGTCACGCCATCAAGGGTAGTGGCCGTTGGAGGGTGCCACGTGCGGTCTGCCGCAGACAGACCGCACATCCGCCCCAGGCGGCTCTTTCCGGCCCTCCGTCGTCAGCGGTGCCGGTGATCCGCCAGCCGTGCGTGACGGTCCCGTCAGCCGAAGCCGGCGGTCCCGTCAGCCGTGCTCGACGATCCGGTCGGCCGTCACGCGCACCACGAGGCGTACGTCGCCCGGCTGGTCGCCGCTGTACGGGCCGCCCGTGTACTTGTCGCTGAGCGCGTTGATCAGCTCGTCGCCGCCCTCCGTGGCCATCGAGGCGGTGCCGCGGATCTCGACGTACGCGTACGGGTTGTCGGCCGGCATCGCCAGCAGGGTGATCCGCGGGTCCTTCACCAGGTTGAGGTGTTTGCGGCGCCCCTCCTTGGTGGAGAAGACGACGTCGTCACCGTCGAGCGTCACCCACACGACGGACAGCTGCGGTGAGCCGTCCGGCTGGAGGGTGGCGACGGTCGCGAAGTTCTTGCCGTCGAAAAGTGCGCGGGCGGACTCGGAGAGTGCCATGGCGTGCGGTGCCTTTCTGCCAGGGGTCGATCGGTGCGTCTGCCGGTTTTCCGGCAGCGGATCCATCGTGGCTCGTCGCGCGGTCCCGCGGGTGCCGTGCGCGGCGGGCGGGGGGCGGAGCGGTCAGGTCAGGTCAGGTCAGGTCAGGTCAGGTCAGGTCAGGTCAGGGAAGCGCGGCGACCAGGGCGGTGGCAATGGCCGCGAGGCCCTCACCGCGGCCGGTCAGTCCGAGGCCGTCCGTCGTGGTGCCGGAGACCGAGACCGGGGCTCCGACGGCCGCGGACAGCGCGGCCTGCGCCTCGGCGCGGCGCTTGCCCACCTTCGGGCGCACCCCGATCACCTGGATCGCGACATTGCCGATACCGAAGCCGGCCGCCCGCACGATCCGGGCCGCCTCCGTGAGCAGCGCGGTCCCGGAGGCGCCCGCCCACTCGGGGCGGTCGGTGCCGAAGTGGGCGCCCAGGTCGCCGAGCCCGGCGGCCGAGAACAGCGCGTCGCAGGCCGCGTGGGCGGCCACGTCCGCGTCGGAGTGCCCGGCGAGGCCGAATTCGGCGCCCTCCCAGTGCAGGCCGGCGCACCACAGCTCACGCCCCGCCTCGAAGGCGTGGACGTCGGTCCCGATGCCGACCAGCGGCAGCGCTCCCGCGGGGAAGTCAGTGGCCATTGGCCCTCCTGCGTGCCAGTACGGCCTCGGCCAGGACGAGGTCCAGCGGCCTGGTGACCTTGAAGGCCTCCTCGTGTCCCGGCACGACGAGGACGGGGACGCCCAGCTGCTCGACCATGCCCGCGTCGTCAGTGACGTCGCCGGTGACCATGGCGTGGGCCTTGGCCAGTATGGCGCGGTCGAAGCCCTGCGGGGTCTGCACGGCCCGCAGCAGGGACCGCTGCGGGGTGCCGGTGACCTGGCCCGTCGCGAGGTCGACGCTCTTGACGGTGTCGGCCAGCGGCAGTCCAGGCACGACGGCGGGGGCACCGGCGCGTACCGCGTCGACGACGGCCTCGACCGTCTCGACCGGCACCAGCGGGCGGGCGGCGTCGTGTACGAGGACCACGTCCACGTCGTCGGGCAGCGCGGCCAGGCCGAGCCGTACGGAGTCCTGGCGCTCGTCACCGCCGGGCACCACCCTTATGTCGGTGGACTCGGGCAGCCCGTTCGCGTCGAGCAGCGCGCGGACCTCGGCGGCGCCTTCCGGCGGAGCGACCACGACGATGACGGTGACGGCCCTGGCTCGGGCCATCGCGCGGACGGCGTGGACCAGGATCGGGACCCCGCTGAGAGTGCGCAGCGCCTTGGGCGCCCCGGGGCCGAGCCGGACACCACGTCCGGCGGCGGGAATGACGGCTGCGGTACGCAGGTTTGTGTCCTTGTATGAGATGGGTATCGCTTGGAGGTGCCCCCGGGCCGAACGGCCGGGCGGCGCCCCCGGGCGAAGTCGGGGGGTGGTATCACCGGGCGAAGCCCGGGGAGCCAGGACACGGTATTCCGGAGGACCCCTTCCGTGAAGTCCTCGGGAAGACCGTGGCGCCCGGCACGAGCGAAGGCGTTCCGTATGCCGTGCGATGGTGCGCGGCCGGGATGGCGCCCGGCCACCGCATGCCCGCGGCCTGATCCACTGCCACTGCATGCCGCAGCACCCGGCGGTCATGCTGAGCCGGGTGCCGCGGCAGGTCCCTCGGGGGTCGTCCGAGGGTTGCGTCTGCGTAAGTCAGTACGTCACGGCAGCGTGGGTAGCGCTGTAGGGACGCGACACGAGAACGTCCGGGAGGGGACGGTCTTACGACGCGAGGACTTCGTCGAGCAGGGCCTCGGCCTTGTCCTCGTTGGTGTTCTCGGCCAGTGCGAGTTCGCTGACCAGGATCTGCCGGGCCTTGGCGAGCATGCGCTTCTCGCCGGCCGACAGGCCGCGCTCGCGCTCGCGGCGCCACAGGTCACGGACAACTTCCGCAACCTTGATGACATCGCCGGAAGCGAGCTTCTCCAGATTTGCCTTGTATCGGCGGGACCAGTTGGTCGGCTCCTCGGTGTACGGCGCGCGCAGCACCTCGAAGACCCGATCCAGACCCTCCTGACCGACCACGTCGCGTACGCCGACGAACTCCGCATTGTCCGCGGGTACGCGCACCGTCAAGTCGCCCTGAGCGACCTTGAGCACCAAGTAGGTCTTGTCCACGCCTTTGATCTGGCGAATTTCGATAGCCTCGATCAGCGCGGCCCCGTGATGGGGATAGACCACGGTGTCGCCAACCTTGAACGTCATGTGACAGGTACCCCTTCCGTGGCTATCCAGGGTAACACGGGAACGCCCTCATCTGAATGGCGTTTTCGCAGGTCAGGGCATATCTCGGGGCTTGACAAGCGCCCCTGGAACGTGCTGGAGGGTGCCACATCGGCGCGGTATCCGCAGGTCGGAGCATGTATAGGGCAAAGCGGAAACACGCGCGTCACACCCAGGGAAGCCCGGGAACAGCGGTCGATACGTCCGTATTTGTCACTCCCGGGCGAGTGGATCTTCGCTACTCCGTTCGGGTTCCCGGCCGTTGAAGATCCAATTTTGCACCTTCATGGAAATCCCCCGCGTGCCCGCTCGTGCCGATCCACCGGTAATCACACCGTGGTAATGCCGGAATACATTGCGGGCATGTTGCGGAGCGCGACCCAGTGACCGCCGCACCGCGCTTCCGGCCTGCTCAGGCGGGTGCGGCGGCCGGTGCGCACCACCGGTCGGGTGAGCGGGCGTCACGGAGGGACCACCCGGTGTGTGGGCGCGCGGACGGCTCGGTAATCTAAGGCCGCTGGAAGATCGTCAGAATCTGCCCAAGGAGATGCCGCCGTCGTGGTCCGCAGCTTCCGACGCGGCGCCCTCGCCGCCGTCGCCGCGCTCTCGCTCGCCCCACTCGCCGCCTGCGCGGCCGGGAACAAGGCACAGTCCCTGGAGGTCAAGCCGGACAGCCAGTCCGTGACCGTCGGCGACATCCAGGTGCAGAACGCCTTCGTGCTCACCAAGTCCGGCGGCCCCGCCACCGTCTCGGCGCGGCTGTTCAACAACGGCTCCACCGACCAGACGCTCCAGGCCGTGCAGCTCTCCGGCGGACTGACGGCGCAGCTGTCCGCCGCCGACGGCGGCAGCACGATCACCGTTCCCGCGCACGGCACCGTGCTGCTCGGCGGCCAGGGCAACCCGGCCGCGGTCATCAGCAGCGGCGCCGAGTCGCTGCAGGACGGCAACGTGCAGAACGCCGTGTTCAACTTCAGCTCCACCGGCGCGGTCGCGCTGCCGGTCAATGTGACGCCGGCGGCCGGCTTCTTCGAGCCGTACGGGCCCAGCTCGCTGCCGACCACCGCGGTCCCGACGGACACCGCCACGGCCAGCGCGACGCCGGGCGGCACCGCCTCCCCGGGCGGCACGGCCACGCCCTCGGACACCGCGAGCCCGTCGGACACGGCCACGCCGTAAGCGCGGCAATGTACGGCGGAAGAACGCCGGTAAGGGTCCGGCGCCACGTGCCGGACCCTTACGCGTACGAACGTGGCGCCGCGCGGAGCGCGCCGGACCGTACGGACACGTCGAGCCGCACGGCCGCCTCAAGCCGTACGAGCGCCTCGCCGCGCGGACGCCGGTCCAGCCGTACGGGCGCGGGCGAGCCGTACGGACGGGCGGGCGCGGGCGAGCCGCACGGACGGGCGGGTGCGGCCTACGGCTCGAACTTGTAACCGAGTCCGCGGACCGTCACCAGGTAGCGGGGCGCCCCCGGGTCGGGCTCGATCTTGGCGCGCAGCCGCTTGACGTGGACGTCGAGCGTCTTGGTGTCGCCGACGTAGTCCGCGCCCCACACCCGGTCGATGAGCTGCATACGCGTCAGCACCCGGCCGGCGTTCCGCAGCAGCATCTCCAGCAGGTCGAACTCCTTGAGCGGGAGGTCCACCTTGCCGCCGCCGACCGTGACGACATGCCGGTCCACGTCCATACGGACCGGGCCGGCCTCCAGGGCGGCGGGGGAGATCTCCTCGGGCTCGCCGCGGCGGCGCAATACCGCGCGGATACGGGCGACCAGTTCCCGCGAGGAGAACGGCTTGGTCACATAGTCGTCCGCGCCTATCTCCAGGCCGACGACCTTGTCGATCTCGCTGTCCTTGGCGGTCACCATGATCACCGGGACATTGGACTTGAGCCGCAGCTGGCGGCAGACCTCGGTGCCGGGCAGCCCCGGCAGCATCAGGTCGAGAAGTACCAGGTCGGCGCCGTTTCGTTCGAACTCGTCCAGCGCGTCGGGCCCGGTCGCGGAAATGCCGACCTCGAAGCCCTCCTTGCGGAGCATGTACGACAGCGCGTCGCTGAAGGACTCTTCGTCCTCGACGACGAGTACGCGGGTCACGGGAGGACCTCCGGAGCGGGGATGTGTTCGGGGAGGGTCTGGAACAACTGGTCGTCCGACGGCTCGTCGGCCGCCTCTGCGTCCGCCTCGGCATCGGGGTCGGTGCCGGGCGGAAGCGCGCGGTCGCGGGCGATCCCTGCTTCGGGAAGCCGCAGTGTGAAGGTGGAGCCCTGGCCTTCCGCGCTCCATACGGTGACCTCGCCGCCATGGGTGGCGGCGACGTGTTTGACGATGGACAGGCCGAGCCCGGTGCCGCCGGTGGCCCGCGAGCGCGCCGGGTCGACCCGGTAGAAGCGCTCGAAGACCCGGTCGCGGTCCTTCTCGGAGATGCCGATGCCCTGGTCGGTGACGGAGATCTCAATGAGGTCGCCGCCGGCCGCGGGGATCCGGCGCCCTGTGATCCCGACCCGGGTGCGGGCCGGGCTGTAGTTGACGGCGTTCTCGACGAGATTGCCGAGCGCTGCCGCGAGCTGGCCCCGGTTGCCCCAGATGAAAAGGTCGGGGGTGGCGCCGGCGGCCATGGTGATCTGCTTGGTGTTGGCCTGGTGGCGGCAGCGGTCGACGGCTTCTGCGACCAGGTCGTCCACCGCCACCGGCTCCGCGTCGTCCAGCAGGTCGTCGTCCTGGACCCGGGACAGGTCGATGATCTCCTGCACCAGGCTGGTCAGCCGGGTGGCCTCGATCTGCATCCGGCCGGCGAAGCGGATCACCGCCTCGGGGTCGTCCGAGGCGTCCATCACGGCTTCCGAGAGCAAGGACAGGGCGCCCACCGGGGTTTTCAGCTCATGGCTGACATTCGCCACGAAATCCCGCCGTACCGCTTCGATCCGCCGGGCCTCGGTGAGGTCCTCGACCAGCAGCAGCACCAGCCGGGAGCCCAGCGGTGCCACCCGGGCGGAGACCGCGAGGCCTTCACCGCGGCCGGCGCCGCGGCGCGGAAGATCGAGTTCCACCTGGCGTATCTCGCCGTCCCGCCGGGTCTCGCGGGCCATCTGCAGCATCTGGTCGACGGCGAGACGGCCGCCGCGTACCAGTCCGAGGGCATATGCCGCGGAACTGGCCTTGACCACGGTGTCGCCCTCGTCCAGGACGACAGCCGACGAACGCAGTACGGACAGCACGGTGTCCACTCCCGGCGGGAGCACGGCATCCGTGTGCAGTGCGGTACGGGTCGGGCGGGCCTGTTCCCGCTCGCTCCAGCGGAACGCGAGCACGGCGATCACGCCGGTCAGAAGACCGGCGATCGCACTGGCTGCGGCAACAGCCGCGTTCACGTCCATGGCTCCAGGTTAGGTGGCCCGCGCAAGCACTCCACAACCCATGAGAGCTACCTCTCGGGTGCACGTTGCCAAGAGTTCACCTCCACGTAGGGGCTGATTCACTCCGGGTGCGCGGCCGGTACGCACAGGGCCATCAGCGTGACAGCGTGGAGGAGAAGCCTCTGTACAGACCTGAGTACATTCTGCACATACGGAAGGAACGCGATGCGGGACGCATACCACGAGGAGCTTGACTCCATCGGTGACGGGCTGGTCGAGATGGCCAGGCTGGTCGGCTCGGCAATAGGCCGCGCCACCACCGCACTGCTCGACGCGGACCTCAATGTCGCGGAAAGTGTGATCGCGGCCGACGAGAAGGTGGACGACCTCCAGCGCGAGCTGGAGAGCCGGGCGATCAACCTGCTGGCCCGCCAGCAGCCGGTCGCCACCGACCTGCGGATCGTCGTCACCTCGCTGCGGATGAGCGCCGACCTGGAGCGCTCGGGCGACCTGGCCCGCCATGTCGCCAAGCTCGCCAGGCTCCGCTTCCCGGTCTCCGCCGTGCCGCACGACCTGCACAGCACCATCCTGGAGATGGGCCAGCTCGCGCAGCGGCTGATGGCCAAGGCCGCCGAGGTGATCATCACCAAGGACGTCGACGACGCGCTGCAGCTCGAAGCGGACGACGACCGTATGGACGAGCTGCACCGGGCCCTGTTCCAGCACCTGCTGGACGACCGCTGGAAGCACGGCATCGAGACCGCGGTCGACGTCACCCTGGTCGGCAGGTATTACGAGCGCTTCGCCGACCACGCCGTATCCGTCGCCAAGCGCGTCGTCTACCTAGTGACCGGCGAGCACGTCGACGCGATGACGCCGACCCCGACCCAGGTGGAGGGCGCGTAGTCCGCCGGGGGGCGTGCGGGTGGTGCAGTGTTGGGCGTTATGCCCTTGTGCGCCCTTGATGCGCGGCGGTGCGGGGGCGTTCACTTGTCAGCAGAAGAGCCTGAGGAGGCCGCACTGATGTCGGAGACCCCCACACCCGTACGCGCCCAGCCGACGCACGACTCCGCCGCACCGCGGCGGACCCCGCTCCCCCTGGTCGCCGCCTGCGGCTGCGGCTCCGGCTGCGGGTGCGGCTGCCAGTCCGGCAACCCGTGCCAGTGCGGAGGCTGCACCCACTAGCCCCTCCACCCGCACCCCGCACACGTGCCCCCGCCCCGCGGACCGACCGCGGCCCGGGGGCACGTATGGAGCGAAGGTTACTTCGTGCGGCGGGCCTTGCCGCACATCGTGGGTCAGCGGGCCGGGGGTGCGAGGCCTTCGCAGACGGGCTCGCGGTGATGGGCGGCGTAGTCGGACGCGTCGGAGTGGGTGAGGACGACCGCGACGGCGGTGAGCAGCACGGCCACCCAGCCCAGGACCGCGAAGCCGGTCGACAGGGCGCCCTGCCAGGTTCTCTCCTGGTTCCAGCCGCGCGCCCGAGCGCGTCTGCGCAGCCAGAAGTGCAGGCCGACGGCCGCCAGCGCCGCCGCGAGCCCGCCGTAAGCGACGGCCCAGGTGTCCCACGGCAGCGGGATCCACCGGCATTGGCTCGACCTGCGGTGCGTCCGGCTGCTGGACAGGTGCGTGGAGACGCCGAAGAGCACGCCGGCCAGCACCACCAGCGGCGGTACGGCCAGCGAGGTACGCCGCCAGGCGCGCGACGGCAGCGCGGCGGGGCTTTCGGAGCGGCTGAGAGAAGCCGTCTCGTTCATACGGGTCGGGCCAATCGTCGTCGGCGGCGGGCGCGGTGGGTCCCGCGTTCGCCGGGGTCAGTACCAGTCGGGGTGGGGGCGGACGATGCGGATGTTCTGCTGGCCCTCCGACTCCGTCTCGTGCGGGAGCCGCCCTTCGAGGCTGACGTCGACGTGGGAGTCGGAGTGCTGGGTGTATTTGATCTCACCGTCCGGCATGACGGCCGTCACGATGGCGGCGTGGTGGGTCTCGCCCTGGTGGATGCCGGAGTTGGGGCCCTGCTGCTCGTAGTAGATGATGTCGCCGGGCCGGGCCTGGCCGGGCGGCACCTCCTCGCCCCCGTGCTTCAGCATGAAGTCCTGCTGGTTCTCGGCGCCGCCCCAGGTGTGCGAGTAGTACAGCTTCTCGTCCAGCCAGTCCCAGCCTGTCCCGGTCTCCTTGCCCCAGTCGTCGGCGCCCCTGACCCCGCTCCAGGTGCCCATCTTGCGCTTCATACCGGCGTGCAGCAGGGCCTCGGAGACGAAGTTGGTGCAGTTGTCGCCGAGGTCGATGGGGTCGCTCCTGTTCCAGTTCCGCAGCGCGTAGTCGACCATCTTGACGCGGTCGTACTTTCCGTCCGGCCCCCGCATCTGGGTCTTCACGCTGTCCGGGATGCCGTCCAGATTCGTCAGCGCCACCGGCTCGGCGAGCATCAGGTCGTGCCGCTCGGACGGGGACAGGCCGCCCCACCACGCGGCGACGGTGGCCGGGTCCTGGCCCGTGGGGATGGCGCCCTTGAAGGCGTCCATCTCGGTGTGCGAGGCCTCTTCCTGGAGGTTGAGGGCGTCGTCCGGGTTGGTGATGCCGACCGCGGCGCGCAGCTTGGCCAGTTCGGCACGGGCCGCGTTGTCCGCGTCGGTGGCCTGTTTGATGGCCTGGCTGTGCAGCGCGGCGATCTCCGACACGATCTGCACGGGGTTCTGGACGATCAGCGGCCGGCCCTCGTCGTCCAGCTGTATCCCGTACTCGTTGGCCAGGCTCAGCGCTCGGATCAAAGTGGCCTGGGCTGTCTGGATACTGCTGTGCATGCCCTCGAGCACCATCTTCACGGCGTCGAGCAGGTCGTACGCCGAATCCAGCTTGTCGGCGAGCGCGTAGAGCCGGGCGGCGGCGGCCTTGCCGGTGGAGTCGGCCCAGTGCGCGTCCACCTTGGCGGCGGTGTCGCCGCGGACGTCGATGGCGGCCTGGTTGACGTAGCGGGCGAGCGCCACGAAGTCGTCGGCGGCGTCCTTCCACTGCTCGGGGCGGGCGTCGCGGACACCTGCGTAGGTGACCATGTCACTCCCCCAGGACGTTGATGCCGTACAGCAGGTCCTGGGCGAAGTGGTCGTTGCCGGCCAGGCCGTTCGCGCTGTCGCGCAGGTCCTGGCCGAGCCGCTCCATCTCGTTGACCAGGTCGATGACGTGGTCCTCCCAGGCGTGCCCGCAGTCCGCGAGTTCCTTCGCGCTGGTCCACCCGCCGCCCGCGTGATCGGCGTACACGGTGTCGCTGCTGTCGAGCGAATGGCTCAGCCGCTTGCGCGCGTCACGCGCAGCCGCCTGCAGATCGTCGCCCGCTTCTTTGACCTTGGGCGGATGTATATCGGTCTCGCGTGGTCCCACGGCGTCCCCCCGGACTATTCGCGACGTGTCTTTCCACGCTAGTGACGCCGCTTCTTGACCAGAGCGCTATTTCCGGCCACAAAATCCGGCGACCTGCGGGACTACGCGGGCCCGGCGCCCTGGTGGTGGACCTTCGCGGCCACACGGGCTCTGCACGTGGATACAGAGCCCCCGACGACTACCGCTGACGCGCGTGAGCGTCCCAACCACCACGACCGCACCGAATACGCCCGACCCCGCAGCCCCCGATGTGGCGCACCGGCTTTCCACGCCGACCAGCACCCGCCGGACGGGCCCGGACACGACAGTGCCCCCTCCCGCGGGCGGAGCCACACGGAGGGGGCACAGCCAAGCCGGGAGGGCTACTTCTTGCCCTGGTTCTCGCTGACCAAGGCGGCGACCTGCGTCATCGCTGGTCAAGGTGCCTGTCAGCCATTCCCCAGCAGTCGTCATTGGTCGCCGTCGGGTACCCGCGAGCACCCTCGCACGGCCCAGAGACGGCCCAGGATCTACGCGCCGACGGGCAACTCACGAGCACAGGCCCGGGCGTCGGCTCGCAGCTTCTTCAGCTCGCCATAGAAGGGGTTGCGGTTGTTCTGGTCGAGGTTCAGCGGGAGGTTCAGCTCGGAGATGAGCTGCGTCTCCAGCTCCCACGGTTCGGTACTCTCGATCCAGCACACGCGAGCGTGCTCCGCCATCCACGCGCTCAGCTCGGCTTCGCCGAACTTGCCGAAGGTCATCCGCTTACCACTTCCCACCCGGCGCAGCTCAAGCCCGAGCAGGCACCCTAGCGTGAGCCGCAACGTCGAGCCGGCCGCGTTGCCTCGGAAGTGGTACCGCACCCGCTTCCGCAGGTTCTGCGTACTGGTCCGGTTCGCCATGTACCGCGGGGCTATCCCGACGTACAACAGCCGCCCGGCGGGCAGGTCGGGATGTGGCGCCCGCTCGAAGTGCCAGCCGTACACCCCCGCCACCGCCGGTACCGGGCTCGGCCGCACCATGACCTCGCGCGCTGACCACAACCTGTCTGGGCCGGTGAGAGCGATAGCTTCCCAACGCCTCCCGTCTTCCAACAATCGAAGCCCGAAGATTATCCGTCGCTGCCAGCAGAGCCCTCCCGTCCACGAAGGGGCGCTCCTCTCCGACGTGGGTAGTCATTGAACCCGCGCCCCCTTGGCCCCGGCTCATCGGCTCATGGGTAATGGCGGGTCAGAGGCCACCTGAGGCACGATCAGCCGTTCACCTGAACTGGCGTTGTTCGGGAGCGCGCAGGGCGTGCGGTCCCAAAGTGGTCCCATGCACAGCTACTTGGGATCTGCTATTCCGTCCACAGGTCGGACAGCACGTGGCAACCTCAAGACTATGAGTGACTACAGCGCTTTCGACGGCCTCAAGATCAGAACCGAGGCGATGATCAAGACCTTTCGTCGCGACACGGTGGCTGACTGGGCTGCAGCACACCCATCGTCGACAGTCACCGACCTACTTGCTTTCCTCAATCAGGAAGCAGATGAAGCCCGCGACGCAATGATTGACCTGGAAGTAGCGAAGGGCAACATTTCTCGGGCCGAAGCTAGCACTGCAGTTTCACTTCTAAACTACCGCGAACTCGATTGATGCTTCGCAATCGGAGGTCCAACAACTATGCCTCAACATGTACTTCGCCCAGGACGGGAAGTAATTGATTCTTTGGTAGCCATCGGCAGATGCCTTGGATACGAGGTAGAGCGAGAAAGGATTGTCGGGAATAGCGGTGCAGCGGTCGACCTTGCCTGGTCGGCAGCTGGCGAAAAGTGGATGCCGCTGATGATATTCGAAGTAGAGAGTAGGGCCAGTGGCGGCATGGCGAACAACGCCATGAAGGTACTCGCACAAGATGTCAACGACTTCATTAAGCCACTATTCTTTTTCCATGTTGTGCTCAAAGGAGGTAACGCGAACGAAAGAGTCTTGAACCTGCGCCGCCAATGGGGGTCGCACAACTATCGGGTGTATACATTAGATAGTAAAAGTGAAGTTCAGCGCCTACTCCTCGACATCCTATCGCAGCACCGAAGGATAACCCGGGATATCGACCTATGCGGCATCAGCGAGCGGCTGCAAACAGGAATCTGGGAAAATATCGACCGCATGGCGATCTTCTCCAAGATTGAAAGTCTTAATTTTGCGGCTAACTGCCTTGGGGACTACGCACGTATCGCTTTGGGTGAATTCGCACTATCGGCACCCTACCTGGATGCACTGGAATCTATGCACACTCGTGCCACCAATGCGACTGGCCGCTACGGCGGCGTCCTGGGAGACTACCTACCTGGACTAACCGAATTGTCTATTCTTATAGCAACAGGAAGAGTCCCTGACTCAGCAGGACCAACGAGGCTGGAAGATTGGCAGAATCGCTCGGGCCACGGAATGCGGACCATCGGTCCTTACTTTGGCCTCGCCAGAGAGTACGATTCGTTTGTCCTAGGCATCGCTCCGTTCATTTACGCGATGGCCGGCATGACACTCCGCGACAAGGAGGAATCATATCGCTGGCTAGTCTCCGATCTGCATTCAATTGTCGCAAAAGAACACGAGCATGGGATCAGTAAGGTCGCGATTATTCCAGGCGCTCTCTGGCTACTCCACATCTCGGCTAGCGCTATAGCCATTTTCCCTAAGATCAATAAAGTTGACGAGTCTGCGTACGAATTCTCAAGGGGCCTACTAAATGAACTCGGCGGGATTCCGCTGGACGTGCTTGACTCTCCGCCCATCTATCTGGACGTGCACTGCGATGAGGTCATGGATGAGTGGATAGGCCGCCTAGAAGGAGCGTGCGTTAAAGTACCCAGCTGGCAGGAACTCAATCGTCGCTACGCCGGAATTAGCAGTTACTCTCAAATCGACCGGCGGGATGCCTTCTGGGCCTCCGTTGAACTACTGCTGGCGACGGACTGGCAGAGTGATTCAAATCCGGGTTTCCTTCGAGAGCTTCGGAAACCGCCCGCCTCAGAATAGTTGCTGGCCAACCGCCAACCGCCAACCGCCACCTTGCTCCCATCCCGTCTGCCGTCGGCCCGCACTCCTGTGGAGCGGGCGTGGTTCAGGGCGTCAAGGTGGAGCGCGCCACTGTACGAACGACCTTGACGCCCTGGGCCGCGACTGCTCGGCTTGCCCGGGCCGATGGCAGACGGGATGGGAGCACCCCGCACCCGTCCACGATGAACGCGCGGTCGCCGGCGATCTGAGGCCATCTCGGAGCCGAAGCGCCCCCGCCGGAGGCATCATTCTGACCCTGGCTGTGCGGTATCACCTCATGCCGCAGGCCTCCCCTTCGCGGGCGCGCGCGGTGCGGGCCGTGCGGAGCGGGGCGGAGACAGGAGCGACGGCGCGGCCAGGCGCCGGACGCGCGCCCGGCGGAGCGGAGCGCAGCTGGGTGCCTTGAACTCGTAGAGAAGGTTGTTACTCAGTCCCGGAGTGCGCGGCTGTTGGTGGGCGTGAAGCAGGCCTCGGCCGCCATGGGGCTTGATGGCGGCCGGGGCCTGTGAGCGGGCTTCGTGGTCAAGCGTTGTGGTGGGTCGTCCAGTCTTCGCGGGCTGAGATCAAGGCGGGGCGTACCTCGTGGTCGAGGTGGTCGGCCTGGGCGCGGAGTTGAGAGGCGATGACTCCGAGTTGGTCGGGGTCGAGGTTGTGGAGCCAGTAGTCGTCGACCAGTTGGAGATTGACGACGGGTAGGCGTGCCGTGGGGTCTTCACTGTACGGGGCGCAGTCGATGCTTCCGCTCAGGATGACGGTGCCGATGCCGGGAGTGTCGGTGAGGGCGATGGTCATGCGCTGGCCGGGGAAGGGCTGGTGGTGGTTCATGTCGGCCAGCTCGGTGCCGAGGTGTTGGGGCGGGACGTTGGTGGTGCTGGGGTCGTCGTCCGCCCATGCGGGGAGGTAGCCGACCGTCGTATAGCCGTTGGTCGTGGTGATGGTCCAGGTTCGGGCAGATAGCGCGGCCGTAATGGGCGTCGCTTCGGGGTGGATGTGGTGGTCGGGCGCCGGCTCCTTGCGTGTCGGCTCCGTGGTCAGGCGTTCTTTCGTCGCGCGGGTCATGGGTCACTGCTCCGTCTCGGTAGGGGTCGGTAAGGCCGTTGCCACGGGCGTCGCGTCCGCTGAAGAGCGCTTCTCGGCGGTTGCGGCGACGTTCTGCCATGCGGTGAAGACGTTCATGACCTCGTGCGCTGGGGCGTGTGTGAGGTCCAGGAGGAAGCGGCGCTCCAGGAGTGGGCTCAGGGCCTGGCAGATGCGGGCGATCGTCCACAGGTTGTGGGTAATGGGCGCCGTGATCGACCGCGTATCGGGGCTCATGAGGCGTCCGGGGCGTGGGTGAGGTGGGCGGTCACGGTGTGGCCGCGCTGGTCTCCGTGGGTCTCGACGTGGTGAGCGAGTGCGGTGACCATCGCCAGGCCGCGGCCGTGGGTCTCCTCCGCGCCGGGGTGCTCGACGGTGGGCGCGGTCTTCGTACCGCCGGAGTCGGTCACCGAGATGGACACGACCACGCCGGAGACAGCGAGGCTGACGTGGAAGGCTCCCCCGGCCGGACCGCCGTCCGCGCTGGCGGTGTGCAGCACGGCGTTCGCGCTCAGCTCCGTGACGATCAGGGCGGCGTCGTCTGCGCACGGGGAGTCGCGCAGGACGTCGCGGGTCCAGCGGCGTACGCGGCCGACTTCTTCGGGTGAACCTGGGCAACTGAGTCCCCAGACTCGTGGAGTACTCGTATACTCGTGCATACAAGTTACTTTCTGCTGGTGGGCGGCCATGGATCGATGGTGGGTGCTAGACGAGTTTCATGCCGTCGTGCGCGCGCACGGCTGGCGGAGACATGGCGTCCAAGGCGTCGAGTACGCGGATCGCGTACGCCTCGTCCGCGAGTTCGGAGACTTCATCACGGGTGGCCCAGCGCAGGGCGCTGGTCTCGGTGCCGGTGGAGGGCTGGCCGTCGATCGCCTCGCATCGGAAGACCAGGGAGACGATCAGGCCGGTCATGTTCTTGTAGACACCCGTGAGGGTGGCGGGGACTGCGATCTTGACGCCGGTCTCCTCCAGGACCTCGCGCTGGAGTGCTTCGGGGATGGCCTCCCCCGCCTCCAGGACTCCGCCGGGCGGTTCCCAGTGGCCGTTGTCGCGGCGCCTGATCAGCAGGGCGCGACCGGCGTCATCGACGATGACTCCTGCGACGCTCACGGAGTGCGGGCGCTCGATCGGCACGAACCTGATCCCTTCGACTGGCTAGGCTGCCCACCGTAGCAACAAAGGTCGGCCACTCGTCTAGATATCCAAAGGAGTACGTATGCCCGTTCTTCCCTCCGGCGTCCTGGGGGCGCTGGACCCGACGAGCGACCGCGCGGTGTTCCGCCAGATCGCCGACCAGCTGCGCGAAGCGATCGACAAGGGCAAGTTCGCCGAGGGCGACAAGCTGCCCTCCGAGACGGAGCTGGTCGAGCACTACGGCGTCTCGCGGATGACCGTCCGCAACTCACTGTCCGTCCTCCAGGGCGAGGGCCTGGTGGTCTCCGAGCACGGCAAGGGCGTCTTCGTACGTCCCCGGCCGCCCGTGCGGCGACTCGCATCGGACCGGTTCGCCCGCCGACACCGCGAGCAGGGCAAGTCCGCGTTCATCGTGGAAGCCGACGCAGCCGGCAGCCACCCCACCGTCGACAGCCTGGAGATCAAGGAAGAGCGGCCGAGCCAGGACATCGCCACCCGCCTGGGCGGCCCCCGCCGCGTGCTCGCCCGGCGCCGCCGCTACCTACTCGACGGGCGCCCCGTCGAGTTCGCCACCTCCTACCTCCCGCTCGACCTGGCCCGCGGCACACCCATCGCCGAACCCAACCCCGGACCCGGCGGCATCTACGCCCGCCTCGAAGAACTCGGCCACCGCCTCGACCACTTCGAAGAAGAGATCCGCGCCCGCATGCCCGCGCCAAGTGAGGTCAAGACACTCCACCTCGCCTCCGGTGTCCCAGTGATCCACCTGGTCCGCACCGCGTTCGACACCGAGGGACGTGCCGTCGAGGTCTGCGACACGGTGATGGCCGCAGATGCGTACGTCCTGGCGTATCAGCTTCCGGCCACGTGACCTGGGTGGATGGTGTCGCGACACGGGCAGGGGCAGGCCAACTCCCGTGACTCGTACGCCTTCACGGGCAAACTCATATAGACGAGTAGCCAGGTTTCTGTGGCACAGTGGTTCTCGTGCCCGGCTCGTCGGGCATAACGGACGACACTTGTCTAGACGACTAGCTGTCATGTGTGAAGGAGAAAGCGTTGCGTTCCATCCGTGTGGAGACCTCGGCGGCGACCATCCTGCTGACCGAAGCTCCGGAGACGAAGATCAAGGACCGGCAGACGGGCGAGATCGCGACCGACACCGTCAGCGGTGAGCCGCTCATGACGCTCGGCGTGGTCCACATCGAGGACGGGGAGTCCTCGCTCCTCAAGGTCACCGTGCCGCAGAGCGGTGTCAGCGAGGGCCTGACCCTCGGCGGCCCGGTCGCGCTGCCGGGGCTGGTGGCCCGCCCGTGGGAGAGCACCTTCAACGGGCAGCAGCGGCACGGCATCGCCTTCCGCGCCGCTGCCGTCACACCCGCCGCCTTCCCGGTCCAGGCGGGGGCTTGAATCTGATGCCGGACCTGACGACGTTGATGGAGGTGGGTGGCCCACTCGCCGCGGTCGGCGGTGGCGCTGCCTACCTCCGGGCCGAGCAACCAGCCGCGTACTGGTCCATGGTCGGCCTGCCACTCTCGACCGCCCGCCTGCTCGGCTCATACACGTCCGTCATGGACGCCTGCGGACTGACCGTCGCCCCGTCGCGCTTACGGGCGCTGGCGGTGCGGGCGACAACTCGACGGGAGGTGCGGCCGGTCCCTCCCCGGCGGGGCATCATCCGCCCCACCTCAACGGGACTGCGGATACGGCTGCGGCTCGCACCCGGCCAGGAGCCGGCCGACGTCGCCGCCTCGGCCGAACGGCTCCGGCACGCATGGGGCGTTCACGCCGTATACGTCACCGACGTCAAGCCCGGCGTGGTCGAACTGCGGCTCGTCGGCTTCGACGTCCTGCGCAAGGTCCGCATGCCCCGCAAGGCTTCCGGCGGCTTCCTCAAGGTCCCAGTGGCGCTGCGGGAGGACGCAACCGCATTCGTACGGGACTACCTCGCGATACCCCACCAACTCACGCTCGGCGCCACCCTCTCGGGCAAGTCCATGTACCTGCGCCACCTGATCGCCGGACTCGCCGCCCAACCCGTCGCGCTGGTCGGGATCGACTGCAAGCGGGGCGTGGAACTGGCCCCGTTCGCGACCCGGCTGTCCGCTCTGGCCACCAACCCCGAGCAGGCGGCCGAGCTGCTGCCAGTACTCGTACAGGAGATGGAGAACCGCTACGACCTGATCAAGGCCCGGCAGGGCATCGCCCCCGCCACCGCGAACGAGGAGATCACCTCCGACATTTGGGGCCTGCCCGAGTCGCAACGCCCGGTACCAATGGTGCTGTTCGTGGACGAGGTCGCCGAACTCTTCCTCGTCGCCACCAAGAAGGACGAGGAACTGCGTGACGAGATGGTCACCCACCTCATCCGCCTCGCCCAACTCGGCCGCGCCGCCGGCATCTACCTCGAAGTCTGCGGCCAGCGCTTCGGCGCCGAACTCGGCAAAGGCGCGACCATGCTCCGCGCCCAACTCACCGGCCGCGTCTGCCACCGAGTCAACGACGAAGCCTCCGCCAAAATGGCGCTCGGCGACATCGCCCCCGAAGCCGTGGGCGCCGCCTGCGCCATCCCACCCGAACGGCCGGGCCTCGCCGTCGCCGGGGACACCTCCGGCGGGTGGTCCCGCATCCGCACGCCGTACCTCTCCCTCTCCGACGCCGCGGCCATTTGCGACGCGTCCGCACACCTCGTACCGGACCTGCCCGCGCTGGAGCCCTTCCGGCCCGCCGTTCCCGCGCCTCCGGCATTTCCGGCGCCTCTGATCAAGCCGTCACCGGTGACCGACTGAGCCGCGTCCTCCCTTGATCGGCGCGACCACCTCGCGCCACGTCCCTACCCCGCCATGTCCGAAACCGAAAGGCAGGCCAGTACATGTCTCGTCCCTCGCCCAATGATCTGTCCGACTTCCTCACCGACCTCGCCGCATTCCGCACCTCTGACGACGGCGATTACGCCGAACTGATGGCGCGCAAGGCCGAGCTGCTGGAACGCATCGCCGCCGACATGCCCGGCGACGCAGAAGCGGCAGAGGTCGCCGCCCTTGCCCGCACCCGAGCGAACGAACTCAAGGCCAACGGCTGAGGCCAGACAGAAAGGACCAGAACGTCATGCGAGCTCGCCTGGTCCGTGTCGACGCGGTGCTCGTCCAAGCAGCCATCGCCGCCGCGTTGTCCTTCGCCCACCTCCACGACATCGCCAACGCGGCCGGACAACACGGCTGGAAAGCCTGGGCCTATCCCATTTCCGTCGACCTGCTGTTGGTCGCGGCCTGGCGGCGGCTCCGGTCCGGCACGACCAAGGGCGCGGCCTGGTGCTGGTTCGCCATCTCGCTAGCCGCGTCCCTCGGCGCCAACATCGCCACGGCCGGGCTGCTCGACGTCCACGCCGTACCCGCATGGCTACGCATCCTCGTCGCCGGTTGGCCTGCCGTCGCCTTCCTCGGCGGGACACTGCTCGCCCACAGTCCGCCACCTCAGGATTCGACGCGTTCTCCAGAACCGACCACTACCGAGCTGGCTCCCGCGCCACCCACCCCCGCCGTGCCGGCGGCCCTCGTCGCACACGCCCGCAAAGTCGCGGCCGACCACCGCACCCGTACCGGCCAAGCCATCGACACTCCGACCCTCCGCGCCCGCCTCGGCGTCACCGCACCGCTCGCCGAAGCCATCGCCGCCCAGCTGTGAAGGGGAACCCCTATGGTCAACCGCCGCTTCCGCCGCGTAGTCCGCATCGGTCCCGTCCAGGTCGGCACCGCCTACGACCGGCGGGGCCGCGAGAAGCACACCGCCGCCTGCACCGCCCCGCGCTGCGGCTTCTCCGCCGACTACGACTCCCAGGCCGCCGCCGAACTTGCCGCCCGCACCCACCAATGCCCCGCCCGATGAAAGGAACCCTCCGCCCGTGACCGTCAGCCTGCCCCTGGTCGCCGTCCTCGGCATCATCGCCTGGGCCGCGATCAAGTTCCTCGGCATCCGCCTCTGGGTCGCCGTCGTCATCGCCCTGTTCGGCTTCTACCTCGCCCACACCTTCCTCGCGGCCGCCATCGACGACAGCACGCGCAACGGTGTCGAGATCGTCAACGGCACACACACCTAGACGAGTAGCCAAGAGAGGTCCGCCGTGTCTCTGACTCCCCAATACCCACAGGCCCCGGCCATTCCGTCGCCGTACGCCGCCCCGCCGATCGTCCCCGCTCAGCACGCTCCCGCCTGCCACTGCCAACCGACCGCTCCCGCGCGCCGAACCGCCCCCACCGCCGGCGTGATCGCCGGTGCCGTGGCCGCCCTCGTCACGGTCGGCGTCGTCTTGACCGCGCTCCTGGTCGCCGTCACCGTCGCGGCCGTCTCGGTCGCCGTCGTCGCCGTGGTCGTGCGCTCGCTGCTCACGCCTCCGCGTCAGCGCTGACCGCTTCCACCGAACTGCCGGGGCGGCACCGATACCGCCAAGCATCCGCCGCCCCGGCAGCCCAACTCCACGAACCGCAGCCCGTGAAGGAGACCCATCATCACCCGCGCCACCCCGCCCCCGCTGCCCGAACTCGGCACCCTGGCCGCTTTCGGCACCCTGCCCGGACTCGTCCGCCAGCTCTCCGGCCTCGGCGGCTGCACCCACCCGATCCGCCTCGACGGCCACCGCACCGAATACGCCCTCGACACCACTACCGGCGAGATCGGCGCCGTCCTGAGCCGTCTGACTTCGGAGAGCATGGCCGCCGGTCACCTGCTCGTACGGTGTAACAACCGCCGTACGACCCGCTGCCCGGCCTGCGCCGAGACCTACCGCCGCGACACCTTCCACCTGATCACCGCAGGACTCCGCGGCGGCAAGGGCACCCCGGAGGACGTCGCCCACCACCCCCGCGTTTTCGCCACCTTCACCGCACCCGGCTTCGGCCCCGTCCACAACCGCCCCGACTCCGGCCGCTGCCGCTGCGGCACCGCCCACCCCGCCGACGCCCCCGAACTCGGCACCCCACTCGACCCGGACGCGTACGACTACGAAGCGGCCGTCCTGTGGAACGCACACGCCGGAGCCCTATGGCGCCGCTTCTCCATCTACCTGCGCCGCGAGATCGCCAAGCGAGCCGGGCTCAGCCAACGCGCCTTCCGCCAGTACGCCCGCGTCTCCTTCGCCAAAGTCGCCGAGTACCAACGACGCGGCGCCGTCCACTTCCACGCCGTCATCCGCCTCGACGGCCCCGAAGGCGGCAGCACCCCGCCACCCGCCTGGGCCACCACCGACCTACTCACCGACGCCATCCGCGCGGCCACCTCGACTGCCCAGGTCGCCGGACCGGTCATCCACGGCCACACCCACACCTTCGCCTTCGGCCGTCAACTCGACGTACGCAGCATCCACAGCAACGACTGCCGCGACACGGACCTCACTGACCGGGCGGTGGCGGCGTACATCGCCAAGTACGCGACCAAGGGCGCGGAGACGGCCACCGGCACCCTCGACCGTCCGCTCCGCTTCCTGGCCGAACTCGCTCAGGTGCAGCTCTCCAGCCACGCCGAACGCATGATCCGTACCGCCTGGACGCTCGGCGCCCGCAAGGACCTGGAACATCTCCGCCTGCGCGCGTGGGCTCACATGCTCGGATTCCGCGGCCACTTCTCCACCAAGACCCGCCGCTACTCCACCACCCTCGGCGCCCTCCGCGACGCCCGTGCCGAGTACCGCCGCGCTCAGGCTCCGCAGGCCCCGGACGAGACGACGTACGTCCTCTCCCACTGGGTCTTCGCCGGCACCGGTCTCTCCCCCGCCGAAGCCTGGCTCACCGCATCGCTCGAATCCGCCCCCGGAACGGAAGGAGAACCCACCCATGGTTGAGCGACGCCGGAGCCCGGCTGCGGCGGTCGACGAACCGCGTGCCCTTCCCACTCGGTACCTCACGCCCGAGGACCTGGTGGAGATGTTCGAGCTGCCCAGCGTCGAAACGGTCTACCAGTGGCGCCGCAAACGGACCGGTCCCCGCGGCTTCCGCGTCGGCCGACACCTGCGCTTCGACCCGGTCGACGTGCGGGCCTGGGTGGACTGCCAGCGTGGGGCGGTGGCCGCCTGATGGCCGGGCACATCCAGGACCGCTGGTACCGGGCTGAGGTCGGGCCGGACGGCAAGAGCCGGAAGGTGAAGACGGAGCGCTACGGCTCGGGGCTGCGCTACCGCGCCCGGTACGTCGGTCCGGACGGGACGGAGAAGAGCAAGAGCTTCCCCGACCGGCAGCGGCGGCTGGCGGAAGCGTGGCTGGCTCAGACCAAGGCCGACATGGAACGCGGCCAGTACGTCGACCCCAAGGCGAGCCGGGTGACCTTCCGGCAGTACGCGGAGCGCTGGCTCAAGAACCACGGGGCCGATCCGAACACCGGCTTCTCCATGGAGAGCCAGCTCCGGTTGCACGCCTTCCCGTACATCGGGTCTCGGCCGCTCGGGTCGTTCCAGCCTGCGCACATCCGGGACTGGGTGGGCGAACTCGCCGCCGCCGGCGTCACCGGATCATACGCGCGAGTGATCTACTCCAACGTTCGCAGCGTGCTCAGTGCGGCCGTGGACGACGGGCACCTCCCCAAGAATCCGTGCGCGGCACGGTCGGTGAAGGCTCCGGTTGTCGAGGTGAAGCGCGTCACGCCGTGGACGGCCGAACGGGTCTTCGCTGTACGGGCTGCTCTGCCGGAGCGATATCAGGCGACCGTGGACCTGGGCGCGGGGTGCGGGCTTCGACAAGGCGAGATTCTGGGGATCGCTGTGGATGCAATCGACTTCGATGCGGACACGGTGCACGTGGTTCAGCAGCTCAAGCTCAGCCGGAGCAAGGCCGTGTTCGCCCCGCCGAAGGGGGGCAAGCTTCGAGACGTGCCGCTGCCCGGCCCCGTGGCTGACGCCTTACGCGCGCACATGAAGCGGTTCCCGCCGGTGGAGATCACGCTACCGTGGAAGGTGGCGGGCGGGCCGCTGGTGACCAGGAAGCTCGTCTTCACGGGGCCGATGGGCGGGCACGTCTGGCGCAGCTCGTTCAACCCGGATGCGTGGAAGCCGGCGCTTGCTGCGGCTGGCGTCATCCCGGCGCGGGAGAAGGGTGCGGAGTACGCCTCCGCCCGCGAGCACGGCATGCATGCGCTGCGGCACTTCTACGCCTCGGTTCTCCTGGACGCAGGCGAGAGCGTGAAGGCGCTGGCCGAGTACCTGGGCCACTCGGACCCTGGCCTGACCCTTCGGGTGTATGCGCACCTCATGCCGACGAGCCAGGAACGAACCCGGAAGGCAGTGGCCGCCATGTACCCCCGGGCCGAGTAGAACAGGCACGTCCTGACCACATTCAGTGCACTGGAATTGTCTACGTCAGCCGACGTAAGGTGTGCTGCAGGTGTAGCTACACCGTAGTCCGACCGTAGCCATCGCCGAAGCACAAAGGACCGGGTTCCGGATGCTGCCAGAGCCAGGCCCTTCGCACAGCTAACGAGCCCGGTCGCTCTCCAACAGACCGGGCTCGTTGCTTGCGCCCGTCCCGGTCCCGACCGTTCTCGCGTGCAGATCGCTCATCGAACGGCCTGCACCCAGCTAGTGACGACGGTCACGAGCAGACTTGCCCCCGCCAGCCAGACCTGCCATGTCTCGGCACCGGTCCATGCTCTGCGGGGCTTGTCCGGCTTGGGACTCATCCCCACCTCCTTCTCTCGCACCAACCCGCCTGTCGGGTTGGAGACTGCGAACCCGGCTTCGTCTGCGAGGAGTTGAAGGAGTGCTGCTGCGGGACTGAGTCTAGAACCACTTGGGTCGCGGGCGGGCTTGGGTGCTGTCCAGCACTGGTGGCCTCATCACCTCCGCGCCGCGTATGCACCACGCGGCGCCACGGCCCCAGCACGGCCCAGTGCAGCAAAACGCCCCCTCCCCGCGGAGGAATCCGCAGGTCGGGGGCGCGTCGGCGGAGAAGTCCTACTTCTTGCCCTGGTTCTTGACGGCCTCGATTGCCGCAGCGGCAGCGTCCGGGTCGAGGTAGTGGCCGCCGGGGGTCAGGGGGTGGAAGTCGGCGTCGAGGTCGTAGGCAAGGGGGATGCCGGTGGGGATGTTCAGGCCGGCGATGTCGGCGTCGGAGATGCCGTCGAGGTGCTTGACCAGGGCGCGCAGCGAATTGCCGTGGGCGGCGACCAGGACGGTGCGGCCGGTCAGCAGGTCGGGGACGATGCCGTCGTACCAGTACGGCAGCATCCGGTCCACGACGTCCTTGAGGCATTCGGTGCGCGGCCGCAGCTCCGGCGGGATCGTCGCGTACCGCGGGTCGTCGCTCTGCGAGTATTCGGCGCCGTCCTCCAGCGGGGGCGGCGGGGTGTCGTAGGAGCGGCGCCACAGCATGAACTGCTCCTCGCCGAATTCGGCGAGGGTCTGCGCCTTGTCCTTGCCCTGGAGGGCTCCGTAGTGGCGCTCGTTGAGCCGCCAGCTGCGGTGCACCGGGATCCAGT
The DNA here is from genome assembly GCF_036815005.1 of Streptomyces sp. IBSBF 2435. Taxonomy (NCBI): domain Bacteria; kingdom Bacillati; phylum Actinomycetota; class Actinomycetes; order Kitasatosporales; family Streptomycetaceae; genus Streptomyces; species Streptomyces sp. IBSBF 2435. The sequence goes on from NZ_JAJSYW010000056.1 coordinate 27,401, forward strand.
GGCGGTCCGCGGCCTCCAGCGCGAGCTGGGCCGTGCGGATCGCGCGCTTCTGGAGCGAGGTGTGCACCACGTCGGGGAGCAGCCCGGCGTCCTTGAGCAGCTCGCCGCCGCGCACCGCCTCCTTCTCGCCCTTGTCGTTGAGATTCACGTCCACCCAGCCGGTGAACAGGTTCTTCGCGTTCCACTCGCTCTCGCCGTGGCGGAGCAGGATCAGCTTGTACGCAGCAGCAGCCATGCCTCCGAGCCTAATCGAAATGGCGTGGCACCTCGTGACCGGCCTCGGTAACATGCGCTGAGCACCAGCACCTCTTACCGAAGGGGTGCTTCTCAATGAGCGGACCGAGGGAGAACCGGTGGCGGCCATCAGCCGAGCGGTACGCGAGACGGCCGGCGGTCTGCCCCGGCAGTTCTGGTGGCTGTGGACGAGCACCCTGGTCAACCGGCTCGGCGGCTTCGTCGTCACCTTCCTCGCGCTCTACCTCACCGTCCAGCGCGGCTACTCCGCCGCCTACGCCGGCCTGGTAGCCGCCCTGTTCGGGCTCGGCGGCGCCGCGGGCGCGGTCCTCGGCGGGGTGCTCGCCGACCGGGTCGGCCGCCGTACGACGCTGCTCGCCTCGCAGCTCGGCGCCGCCGCCACCACGGCGGTGCTCGGCTTCGTCACAGGGCCGGTCGCCATCGCCGCCGTCGCCGCGCTGGTCGGCCTGACCGGCAATGCGTCCCGGCCCGCGCTGTCCGCGATGATCGCCGACCTGGTGCCGGCCGCGGACCGGGTGCGGGCCTTCTCCCTCAACTACTGGGCGATCAACATCGGCTTCGGCGTCTCGGCCGCCGCCGCCGGCTTCATCGCCGCCGAGGGCTATCTGTGGCTCTTCCTCGGCGACGCCTTCACCACCGTGCTGTGCGCGCTCGTGGTCTACGTCAAGGCCGAGGAGACCCTGCCGCCCGCCCCTGCCGCGAAGCACCCGGCCCCGCACGCCGCAGCCCCCGCGCACCCCGCCGCCGCACGCACAGAAGCCGCCGCCCGCGCGAGGAAGACCGAGACCACCCTCGTCGACGTCATGCGGGACCGCCGCTTCATGGCCCTGGTCGGCCTGACCTTCCTGCTCGGCTCGGTGATGCAGCAGGCCAGCTCCACCCTCGCCGTCGACATGGGGCAGCACGGCCTGAGTGCCCGCCAGTTCGGCCTGGTCGCCGCCGTCAACGGCGTGGTGATCGTGCTGCTCCAGATCCCCGTCACCCGCGCCCTGCGCGCCCGCGGCAGCGCCGCCCTGCTCGCCGCCGGCTCCTTCGTGCTGGCCTGGGGTTTCGGCCTGACCGTCTTCGCCACCTCGGTCGCCGTCTACGCGCTGACCGTCGTCGTCTGGACGCTCGGCGAGATCGTCCACGCCCCCGCCTCGATGTCGGTCGTCGCCGACCTCGCCCCGCCGCACGCCCGCGGGCGCTATCAGGGCATGTTCACCCTCTCCTGGGCAGCCGCCGCCTTCGCCGGGCCGCTGGCCGGCGGCGTGACCCTCCAGTACCTGGGCCGCGACGCGGTCTGGCTCGGCTGCGCCGCCCTCGGCACGCTGGCCGGCGCCGGCTACTACGTGCTGCTCCGGCCCCGTACCGCCCCGCGGCGGCCGGTCGTACCGCGGGAAGCCGGGCGCGATCTGCCGGTGGGGTGAGGTCGCGGGCTCAGGGCAGCAGGCGGCGCTGGGCCTCGTAGAGGTTTGAGGGCGGGACGCGGGGTGCCGTAGGACTCCAGGCGGGAGTCGAGGGGGCCGGTGCAGTCGGGGACGTCGGTCTGGCCGGACGGGGTGACCGCCGAGATGGCGGCGGTCGCGCTGCGCGGCGCCACGTCGTCGACGGTGTCGGTGCGGACGCATACGGGTGGTGGCTGCCGCGGCCCGAGACCCGGGTGCGGCGGAAGGTGGTGGCCTTTGCGGCGACCATCAGGAAGCCGTTGTCGACGTCGGCGGTGCCCCGGCTCCCGTACCGCACCCGACGCCCGGCCTCCCGCACCGGCGGCGGAGGCGGCCGGGACGCGTGCGCACTCCACTGGAAACCGACCTCGCAGGGCTGAAGCCCCAGGATTCCATGGGTCGTCCCGCTCGTCACGAACCTGCCGTCAGAGCGTGGCCACGCGCTGTCTCGCAGCCTCCCACTCCCGGTGCTCGGCGCGGACGCGGTGCCACAGCCGGGTCCGCGCGGAGGCGTCGACATCGGCCAGGTTCAGATGGAACACGTCGGCCAGTACGTCGTACCACTCGGCGGCCGCGTCGATGATCCGCTCGTGCGTGCCTTCGGCGTCGATCCGGCGCAGCACGCAGCCGCGCAGCATGTCCACGCCCTTGGCGTCGCGGAGCTGGACCTGGAGAACCCTGACGAATCCGGACTCGGGGGAGGAGGACAGGCGGTGGTGCTCCGCGGCGAAGGAGGACAGCGCCACGGGCTCGGGCGCGAAGACCATCGCCGTGAAGGCGCCACGGGGGTCGTGGGCGAACCGCCAGCCGCCGGGAACCACCGCCGACGGGGCCATGGCATAGGTGAACGATCCCTGGGTGTAGGTCCCTTCGCGCAGCGGCAGCGGCTCGTACATGCCGCCGGCGAGCCCTGTGTCGACCAGCCACCGCTCGCCGTCGAGCGCCACGGTGAGCGCGAGATGGTCACCGCCCGGGCCCGCAGGGTCCTCAACCTCGTCCTGCACTCCGGCCCGGTGCAGGGTCACGTCGTAGCCGAGGGCCGTCAGCAGCGAGGCGAAGGCCCCGTTGAGGTGGAAGCAGTAGCCGCCACGCCCACGCAGGATCCGGGCCACGGATTCCTCGGCGCTGATGCCCCTCGGGCGTTCGAGCTGATTGTCGAGGGTCTCGTAGGCGACCCGTTCCACCTGCGCACGGTGCAGTGCCCACAACGCCTCGGCGGTCGGAGCCGTCGGTCGAGCCACCCCCAGCACAGCCAGATACCCGTCGACGTCGATCATGCTCCCCCTTGCCGTTCGAACGAATGATCACTATAGGCGGAGCCTCTGCGGGCCCCGGTGCGATGCCCAGCCCGGATCACCCTGCCGCTCGCGCAGCGGCGCGGTCCGACCGGTCGTACGCGGCCGCGCCCTCGACGTCGCCCGCCATGTGCGCGAGCAGCCCGCGCCCGGGGTCGTCGGCGTACTGCACGGGTACGCGGTCGCCGCGCCGCAGCCGGGACGGGGCGTCGACGGTGACGCTGCGGCCGCCCTGCGGGGTCCCGGCGGTGATACGGGCCAGCTCGGTGGATTCGTCGCGGCTGTCGCCGGTCCAGCCCTCGAAGGGCCAGGCCGAGGCGCGGATCGCGTCGGGCGACCCAGGACGGGGGTAAACGGTTTCGTCAGTCGTCCTCGCCGGTCAGGTGCGCGAACGCGTCCAGGTTCCGGGTGGACTCGCCGCGCGACACCCGCCACGCGTACTCTTTGCGGATCGCGGCGGCGAACCCCAGCTCCAGCAGGACGTTGAAGGACCCGTCGGCGTTCTCCACGACCGCGCCGAGCAGCCGGTCGACCTCCTCCGCGGTGACCGCGGCCAGCGGGAGACGGCCGCTGAGGTAGACGTCCCCGAGGCGGTCGACGGCGTACGCGACACCGTAGAGGCGCAGGTTGCGCTCCAGCAGCCAGCGGTAGAAGGCCTCGTGGTTCTCGTCGGGGCGGCGGACGACGAAGGCGTTCAGCGACAGGGTGTGGCGGCCGACGATCAGCTGGCAGGTGGTGGACAGCTTGCGCGTGCCGGGCAGTTGGGTGACGTACGTGCCCGGCCGCGGCGATTCCCACGGCAGGTCCGCCTCGCGCAGCGCCTGCTCCACGACCCGCCCGGCGGCGGCCACCGTCCCGGGCTCGGGTTCCGCGTCCGCCGCCCGCTCGGGGCTCTCGTGCTCCGCCTCAGCCATGCGCCGATCGTAGGCGACGGCGGTGCTCGGACTGCGCTGCCGCGTACACGTCGGCGGTGTCGGCGGCCGACGCGTCCCAGCCGAAGCCGCGCGCGTGCACGGCCGCCGCCTCGCCCAGGGTGGTGCCCAGCTGCGGGTGGTCCACGAAGCGGCGCAGCATCCGGGCGTAGTCGCGCGGGTCGTGCCCGGGCACCAGGAAGCCGGTGCGCTCGTCGCGCACCGCGACCGGCAGTCCGCCGACCGCCGCCGCCACGACCGGGGTGCCGCAGGCCTGCGCCTCGATGGCGACCAGGCCGAAGGACTCGCTGTACGACGGCATCACCAGGACGGTCGCCGCCCGGTACCAGTCGGCGAGCCGCTCCTGGTCCACCGGCGGCTGGAAGCGTACGACGTCGGAGACGCCGAGCCTGGCGGCCAGCTTGTGCAGCGCCTCCGGCTTGGCCAGACCCGTACCGCTCGGGCCGCCCACCACCGGCACGACCAGCCGCTCGCGCAGGGCCGGGTCCTCCTCCAGCAGCACCGCGACCGCCCGGAGCAGCACGTCGGGCGCCTTGAGCGGCTGTATCCGGCCGGCGAAGAGCGGGATCAGCGCGTCCTGCGGCAGGCCGAGCCGGGCGCGGGCGGCGGCGCGCCCCCGGCCGGGCCGGAAGCGTTCGAGGTTGACGCCGGGGTGGACGACGGCGACCTTGCCGGGGGCGGCGCAGTAGTGGCGTACCAGCTCGCCGGCCTCCTCGTCGGTGTTGGCGATCAGCCGGTCGGCCGCGGCCACCACCTGGGTCTCGCCGATGACGCGGGCGACGGGCTCGGGGTCGTCGTTCTCGGCGAGCGCGGCGTTCTTGACCTTGGCCATGGTGTGCATGGCGTGCACGAGCGGTACACCCCAGCGCTCGGCGGCCAGCCAGCCGACGTGGCCCGACAGCCAGTAGTGCGAGTGGACCAGGTCGTAGTAACCGGGGCGGTGCCCGGCCCAGGCACGCATCAGGCCGTGGGTGAACGCGCACAGCTGCGCGGGCAGTTCCTCCTTGGCCAGACCCTCGTACGGTCCCGCGTCCACATGCCGCACCAGGACGCCGGGCGCCAGCTCCACGCAGGGCCGGCGGGCGCCGGTGGTGGACCGGGTGAAGATCTCGACCTCGATGTCGCGCTCGGCCAGCCGCTTGGCCAGCTCGACGATGTAGACGTTCATGCCGCCCGCGTCGCCGGTACCCGGCTGGTGCAGCGGCGAGGTGTGGACGCTCAGCATCGCGACCTTGCGCACCCGCCGCCCGCTCCCCCACCTCCGGTGCGGCCGATACGCGGCGGCAGCGGCACCGGCGGCGTCGCGCAGCCCGCCGAACCGGGACGTGTACTGGGTCACCTTTCGTTCCTTCCGGCAGCCGTACCCCCGCGTTCAACCATGGGGAACACCGGACGTGCGGGTTCCATTTCCGGCTTTGCCGAAGCGTGATGAATACGCCGGCCGGCGCGGAGTACGGGCCAGTCCCATCACGGCTCAGAGGCGGCCCCGCGGCGTCCCTCAGCGCGGCTCAACGGCGGTCCCGGGCCGTTCCTCAGTGCGGCGCCAGCGCCTCCCAGGCCACCGTGACCTCGCCCTGCCGCCACCGCGCCGGGCCGTCCACCACCGGCCAGCCGTCCGCCCGCAGCGAGCGGACCGCCGCGATCCAGCGCTGCCGCGCGCCCAGCGCCGACAGCGGCGCCGCCGCGGCCCATGCCCGGTCGAAGGCCGACAGGAACGCGTGTACCGGCTCGCCCGGCACATTGCGGTGGATCAGCGCCTTGGGGAGGCGTTCGGCCAGGTCGGAGGGCCGGTGCAGGGAGCCGAGCCGGGTGGCGAAGGTGACCGTGCGCGGGCCTTCCGGGCCGAGCGCGACCCACACGTGCCGCCGCCCGATCTCGTCGCAGGTGCCCTCGACCAGCAGGCCGCCGGGGGCGAGCCGCGCGGTCAGCCGCCGCCATACCGCGGGGACTTCGTCCTCGGCATATTGCCGCAGGACGTTCGCCGCCCGGATCAGCGCGGGCTTGCGGCCATCGGGCAGCGGGACCTCGAAGCCGCCGCGTACGAAGCGGAGCCCGTCGCGGGCGTAGGGGAGGGCGGCGGCCACCCGGTCCTGGTCGATCTCGACGCCGACGACCTCCGCGTCGGGGCACACCCGGCGCAGCCGCCCCAGCAGTTCGACGGCGGTCCAGGGCGCGGCGCCGTAACCGAGGTCGACGGCGAGCGGGTCGGCGGCCCTGCGCAACTGCGGGCCGTGGGTGGCGGCGATCCAGCGGTCCATCCGGCGCAGGCGGTTCGGATTCGTCGTCCCCCTGGTCACCACCCCGACCGCCCGCACACCGCCCATGCGGCGAGGGTAGCCGGGGCGGGCGGGTGGAGGGCGCGGGGT
>NZ_JAJSYW010000057.1:0-2118 GCF_036815005.1 Streptomyces sp. IBSBF 2435
GGCCCCACCACCCCCCGCCGCGCCGCGAAGCGCACCCGCGGCTTCTGAGGCGTGTCCCAGGGCTGCGGGGTCAGCCCGCGGTGACCGCGCCTGCCAGGGCGTCCAGCGCCGCTTGGGCCGCGGTCGCGGACGGCGCGCCCTGGGTCATGAAGCAGAAGGCCAGCACCCGCCCGGCGGGGGTGACCGTCACTCCGGCGATCGTGTTCGTGCCGGTCAGCGTGCCGGTCTTGGCGCGGACGACCCCCGCGCCCGGGGCCGAGCGGAAACGGGACGCCAGCGTCCCGGTGAAGGCCGCGATGGGCAGGCCCTCCAGGACCGGGCGCAGTTCGGGGTGGGAGGGGGACGCGGCCAGCGCGAGGATGTGGGTGAGCGCCGCTGGCGACAGCGCATCGTGGTGGTCGAGGCCGCTGCCGTCGGCGAAGGCGGCATTCCCCAGCGGCACGCCGTAGCGCCGCAGGGCGTCGCCGACCGCCTTCGCGCCGCCCGCGAAACTGGCGGGACGGCCGCCCGCCAGGGCGACCTGGCGGGCCAGCGCCTCGGCGATGTCGTTGTCGGAGTCGGTGAGCATCCGCTCGACCAGCTCGCTCAGCGGCGCCGACCGGTGCGCCGCCAGCTGGGTCCCGCCGGCGCCGCTCGCGGAGGCCGGGTCGCCGGCGACGGTGATGCCGTGCGCGCGCAGCAGCTTCGCGAAGGACGTGGCCGCCGCGAGCGCCGGGTCGGTGGCGCGGGCCGCGGGACCGCTCTCGCTGTGGCCCAGGCGCCCCTCGCGCACCATCAGCGCGGTGACCGGCGCGAGGTTGTCGTTGTAGCCGATGGGGTGCAGCTCGGGTCCCGTGTACAGCGACGTGTCGTAGCCGAGCCGTACGGACGTGGTGCCGCGGGAGTGGAGCGCGGCGGCGGTGTCGGCGGCGAGCTGGTCGAGTTCGAGGGTCGGGTCGCCGCCCCCGACGAGCACGACGCGCTTGGAGCCGACGGCGACCACACCGGTCGTGAGGGTGCGGGAGCCGCCGAGGGTGCCGAGCGCGGCGACGGCGGTGGCGAGCTTGGTGGTCGAGGCCGGGGTGGAGGCGGTGGCCGACTTGTGGTCGTAGACCGTCCGCCCGCTCGCGACGTCGAGCACCGCCCCGGTGCGTACCGTGCCGAGGTCCCGCGAGGCCATCAGCGGGCCGAGCCCGGCCGCGAGGCCGGAGCCGGCGGCGGCCTGCCCGCCGCCCGCCGGGGCGAGCACCGGCGCGGCGGCGGCGGGAGGCGCGGCATAGGGCCGCGGCGCGGCAGGGCCGGCGGTTCCGGCGGCGGAGGACCCGGCGGGCGCGGCTGTTTTCCCGTCCCGGGCTGCGGCGTAGGACCGTTCGGCCGTACGCTGTCCGCCGTCCCACGGCCCCGCGGCAGCCGCCGCACCCGCCGCGACCACCGCACCTATCGCCGCGGATATCGCCACTACCTGCACTGTCCTGCCGTGCGGCACCCCCGACCAGCCCCTTTCACGACCACCCACTTGCGTGGGAGACACTTAATCACCCGCAGTACGTGCTGATCATGGAGGAGTAGGGCCTTGGAGTTCGACGTCACGATCGAGATCCCGAAGGGTTCGCGGAACAAGTACGAGGTGGACCACGAGACCGGTCGTATCCGCCTGGACCGCAGGCTCTTCACCTCGACCAGCTATCCCGCCGACTACGGCTTCATCGAGAACACCCTCGGCCAGGACGGGGACCCGCTGGACGCGCTGGTCATCCTGGACGAGCCGACCTTCCCCGGCTGCCTGATCACCTGCCGTGCGATCGGCATGTTCCGCATGACCGACGAGGCCGGCGGCGACGACAAGGTGCTGTGCGTGCCCGCGTCCGACCCGCGGGTGGAGTACCTGCAGGACATCCACCACGTGAGCGAGTTCGACCGGCTGGAGATCCAGCACTTCTTCGAGGTCTACAAGGACCTGGAGCCCGGCAAGTCCGTCGAGGGCGCCGACTGGGTGGACCGCGCCGCGGCCGAGGCGGAGATCGAGGAGTCCTTCCGCCGGCTCAAGGAGCACGGCCCGGGCCACTGAGCCCGCTTCCGCGTCACGCACCGCCGGAGGGGGGGGGGGGGGGGGGGGGCCCCCCCCCCCCCCCCCCCCCC
>NZ_JAJSYW010000057.1:2128-33228 GCF_036815005.1 Streptomyces sp. IBSBF 2435
CGGGTGGGTGGGGGCGGTCGAGAGGGGGGGCGGGACGCGCCCCCCCCCCCCCCCCCCCCCCCCTCCGCCCTCCCGGCAGGCCCCAAAGCGCGGACCGGCAACGTACCGTGAAGACATGACGAGCATCGGTGGAAGCGAGATGGTCGACTGGAACCTCGCCGTGGCGACAGCCCAGAGGCTGACCCGCCCGGGGCCTGAGGTGAGCCGCGACGAGGCCAGGGCGATCGTGGCGGAGCTGCGCGGGCACGCGCTGGACTCCGAGGCGCACGTGCGGGCCTTCACCCGCATGCACGGCGACGCGGACGCGCCACCGCACGGCACCCCCGTGCTGATCGTGGACCGGGCCGGCTGGGCCAAGGCGAACGTGGCCGGCTTCCGCGAGGTCCTCAAGCCGCTGCTGGTCAAGATGCAGGCCCGCAGGCCCGGCGGCGCGGGCGGCGCGGTGCTCGGCACGGTCGGCGGCAAGGTCACCGGCGTCGAGGTCGGGATGCTGCTGAGCTTCCTGTCGTCCCGGGTTCTCGGGCAGTACGAGACGTTCGCGCCGCCCAGCCGCGACATGCCGGCCGGGCCGGTCAAGCCGGGACCCGGCCAGTCCAAGGCGGGACGGCTGCTCCTGGTGGCGCCGAACATCGTGCAGGTCGAGCGGGAGCTGGACGTGGACCCGCACGACTTCCGGCTGTGGGTGTGCCTGCACGAGGAGACGCACCGCACGCAGTTCACCGCGGTGCCGTGGCTGCGCGACCACATCGAGAGCGAGATCCAGTCGTTCCTGGGCGAGACCGACCTCGACGCCTCCACGGTGATCGAGCGGGTCCGGCAGGCCGTGCAGTCCTTCAGCGGCCCGAACGCCGGCAGGGACCAGGACGGGGCGGACGGGGCCGCGGACGCCGAGGGCGCACCGGACGACGGCCGCAGCCTGGTCGACCTGGTGCAGACGCCCTCCCAGCGGGAGATCCTGGCCCGGCTGACCGGCGTGATGTCGCTGCTGGAGGGACACGCCGACTACGTGATGGACGGCGTGGGACCCCAGGTCGTGGCGAGCGTCGCGGAGATCCGGGAGAAGTTCAGCCGCCGCCGCGCCACCGGCGCCGGACGCCTGGACCAGGCGCTGCGCCGGCTGCTCGGACTGGACGCCAAGCTGCGGCAGTACCGCGACGGCGAGCGGTTCGTGCGGGCCGTGGTCGACGAGGTCGGCATGGACGGCTTCAACAAGGTGTGGACATCGCCGAACACTCTGCCCACCAAGACGGAGATCGCCAAACCGGCGGAATGGGTCGCCCGGGTGCACCGGCGTAGCGAGGGCTGACCACCCGGAGCCCTCCGGTTCACCCGTCCGAGGGACCGTAGACGTGGGGTAGGGCGTGCGATGCTCGGGTAATGCCCGGAGTTCTGTCACCATCTGGATACCCTGCGTCATCTCCCCTCGCTTCTGCTCCCGCTCACAGCCTCCTCAGGAGGGAACCGGACATGGGACCCCACCCCACGGTCGCGGCGATACGCCTGGCGGTCCGCCGCGTCCTGCACGACGTCCTCAGCTCGTCCGCCGACCCGCACCCCGTGGTGCTCGCCGCGTGCAGCGGCGGGGCCGACTCCATGGCGCTGGCCGCCGCCCTCGCCTTCGAAGGGCCGCGGCTCGGCGTCCGGGCCGGCGCGGTCACCGTCGACCACGGCCTCCAGGACGGCTCCGCCGTGCGCGCCCAGGAGGTGGCCGGCCGGCTGCGCGCGCTCGGCCTCGACCCGGTCGACGCCGTCGGTGTGACCGTCGGCCGCCAGGGCGGCCCCGAGGCCGCGGCCCGCGACGCCCGTTACGCGGCGCTCGACGCCGCAGCCGACCGGCGCGGCGCCGCCGCCGTGCTGCTCGGCCACACCCGCGACGACCAGGCAGAAACGGTGCTGCTCGGGCTCGCCCGCGGCTCCGGTATCCGCTCGCTGTCCGGCATGGCCGCGGTCTCCGGGGCGGGCGGCCGCTACCGGCGGCCCTTCCTGCTGCTGGACCGCGACACCGTACGGCAGGGCTGTCTCGCCCAGGGCATCACCGTCTGGGAGGACCCGCACAACCACGACCCGGCCTACACCCGCTCCCGGGTCAGGCACGAGGCGCTGCCGGTACTGGAGAAATCCCTCGGCAAGGGCGTCGTCGAGGCGCTGGCCCGCACCGCCCAGCTGTCCAGGGACGACGCCGACGCCCTCGACCAGTGGGCGGCGGACGCGCAGGCCGACGCGGCGGGCGACGACGGCAGCCTCGACGTACGCCGGCTGGCCACGCTCCCCGCCGCGGTGCGCCGAAGAGTGCTGCGCAGAACGGCCATCGCCGCCGGCTCGCCGCCGGGCTTCCTCTTCGCCCGGCACATCGAGGAGGTGGACCGGCTGGTCACCGGCTGGCACGGGCAGAAGGCGCTCAACCTGCCGGGCGGCGTCGCTGTGCTGCGGGCCAATGGCAGACTGGTGTTCTCGCCGTCGTAAGGGCGCCGACGTGGACCCGAGCAGCTGAGGGACGTACCAGGCAGTGAACGAGATCGACATGGGCACCGACCTGGAGAAAGTGCTCCTCTCCAAGGCAGAGATCGACGCCAAGCTGGTGGAGCTGGCCGCGGAGATCGACCGGGACTACGCGGGCAAGGACCTGCTGATCGTGGGCGTCCTCAAGGGCGCCGTCATGGTGATGGCGGACCTGGCCCGCGCCCTGTCCAGCGAGGTCACCATGGACTGGATGGCGGTGTCCTCCTACGGGGCCGGCACCAAGTCCTCCGGTGTGGTCCGCATCCTCAAGGACCTGGACACCGACATCGCGGGCCGGGACGTGCTGATCGTCGAGGACATCATCGACTCGGGGCTTACCCTCTCCTGGCTGATCAGCAACCTCGGCTCGCGCGGCCCGGCCTCCCTGGAGGTCTGCACGCTGCTGCGCAAGCCCGAGGCGGCCAAGGTCGAGCTCGACGTGAAGTACACCGGCTTCGACATTCCCAACGAGTTCGTCGTGGGCTACGGCCTGGACTATGCCGAGAAGTACCGGAATCTTCCCTTCGTCGGCACCCTTGCCCCGCACGTCTACGGTGGCTGAGCCGCCGGGCGGGCGGTTCGGGGAACCGATGCCGTTTTCCCGGCGTTGGAGCAGGGGAAAGCGGGTTGGTTAACAGTCGGCGGCGCCCTCGGGTGACAATGCTGGGGTACCGTCCGAAGGTCGGGTCAATACAACACCGGATGCACGCGCCGCCAACAGGCGTCCGTGCCTCACTGTGGCAGGAGGGACGGGGCGGTTTCGCCCCGCATGGATGGACGTGAAGCGCTATTTCCGTGGGCCAGTGATGTGGATCGTGCTGGCTGTCCTCGCCGTGGTCGTGTTGATGCAGGTCGTCGGGTCCGGTGGCGGCTACAAGACGGTGGACACCGGCGCGGTCTTGCATGCGATCGACACCAACCAGGCCAAATCAGCCGAGCTGACCACCGGGGACGACAACTCCATCAAGGTCCAGCTCAAAAACGGCATCAAGATCGAGGGCAGCTCCAAGGTCCGGGCGAGCTACATCGGCGACCAGGGCGCCGCGATCGCCGCGGACCTGCAGAAGATCGTGGACGGCAAGGTGGCGGGGGTCCAGCTCCCGGACAAGTACACCGTCTCGCAGTCCAAGCAGAACGCCTTCCTCGGCATCCTGCTGTCGCTGCTGCCCTTCGTGCTGATCGTGGTGGTCTTCCTCTTCCTGATGAACCAGATGCAGGGCGGCGGTTCGCGCGTCATGCAGTTCGGGAAGTCCAAGGCCAAACTGATCACCAAGGACACCCCCAAGACGACGTTCTCCGACGTCGCGGGCTGCGACGAGGCGGTGGAGGAGCTCCAGGAGATCAAGGAGTTCCTGCAGGAGCCCGCCAAGTTCCAGGCCGTCGGCGCCAAGATTCCCAAGGGCGTGCTGCTCTACGGCCGCCCCGGCACCGGCAAGACCCTGCTGGCACGGGCCGTCGCCGGTGAGGCGGGCGTGCCGTTCTACTCGATCTCCGGTTCCGACTTCGTCGAGATGTTCGTCGGTGTCGGCGCCAGCCGGGTCCGTGACCTGTTCGAACAGGCCAAGGCCAACGCCCCGGCGATCGTCTTCGTCGACGAGATCGACGCCGTCGGCCGGCACCGCGGTGCGGGCCTCGGCGGTGGTCACGATGAGCGTGAGCAGACTCTCAACCAGCTGCTGGTCGAGATGGACGGCTTCGACGTGAAGGGCGGCGTGATCCTGATCGCCGCCACCAACCGGCCCGACATCCTCGACCCGGCGCTGCTGCGCCCGGGCCGGTTCGACCGGCAGATCGCGGTCGACCCGCCGGACCTGCAGGGCCGGCTGGAGATCCTCACGGTCCACCAGAAGGGCAAGCCGATCGCGCCGGACGTCGACCTGATGGCCGTCGCCCGCCGCACCCCCGGCTTCACCGGCGCGGACCTGAGCAATGTGCTGAACGAAGCGGCGCTGCTCACCGCCCGCGGCGACAAGAAGCTCATCGACAACCACGTCCTGGACGAGGCCATCGACCGGGTCGTGGCCGGGCCGCAGAAGCGCACCCGCATCATGTCGGACAAGGAGAAGAAGATCACCGCGTACCACGAGGGCGGACACGCCCTGGTCGCGGCGGCCTCACCGAACTCCGACCCGGTGCACAAGGTGACGATCCTGTCCCGCGGCCGCGCCCTGGGCTACACGATGGTGCTGCCCGACGAGGACAAGTACTCGACCACGCGCAACGAGATGCTCGACCAGCTCGCCTACATGATGGGCGGCCGGGCGGCGGAGGAACTGGTCTTCCACGACCCGACCACCGGCGCGTCCAACGACATCGAGAAGGCCACCACCACGGCCCGCGCGATGGTCACCCAGTACGGCATGACCGAGCGGCTGGGCGCGATCAAGTTCGGCTCCAGCGACTCCGAGCCCTTCCTCGGCCGTGAGATGGGTCACCAGCGCGACTACTCGGAAGAGGTCGCCGGGCTGGTGGACGAGGAGGTCAAGAAGCTGATCGAGACGGCGCACAACGAGGCCTGGGAGATCCTGGTCGAGAACCGCGACGTCCTGGACAACCTCGTGCTGGCCCTGCTGGAGCGGGAGACGCTGAACAAGGAGGAGATCGCCGAGATCTTCGCCCAGATCGTCAAGCGTCCGCCGCGTCCGGCCTGGACCGGGTCCGCCCGGCGTACGCCGTCCACCCGGCCCCCGGTGCTCTCGCCGAAGGAGCTGGCGCTGACCAACGGCAGCCAGCCGCCCGCCAACGGCAACGGCCCGGCGGCGGTCTCCACGACCAAGCCGGCCGTGGAACCCGCCGAGCTGCCCGAGGACGGCAGGTCCGACAGCTGAGAAGCCGCAGGTCCGGGAGCATCCCGGAATGAAGGCCGCGGCCCCGGGGTTTTAACCTTGGGGCCGCGGCCCTTTTCGTCGTCGCGGTACCCGGCCGACCGCACCAGCAGCAGGAACGAGGCACCATGACGGACCCCGTGACACTCGACGGCGCCAGCCGGATCTGCGAGTACGACGAGAAGCGGGTCGCCGCCGCCATCCGCGAGCTGCTGCTCGCCGTCGGTGAGGACCCCGACCGGGAGGGCCTGCGGGAGACCCCCGACCGGGTGGCCCGCGCCTACCGGGAGATCTTCTCCGGCCTGTGGCAGGAACCGGAGGATGTGCTGACCACCACCTTCGACCTCGGCCACGACGAGATGGTGCTGGTCAAGGACATCGAGGTGATGTCCTCGTGCGAGCACCACCTGGTGCCCTTCGTCGGCGTCGCGCACGTCGGCTACATCCCCTCGGCCAGCGGCAAGATCACCGGTCTGTCGAAGCTGGCCCGGCTGGTCGACGTCTACGCCCGGCGCCCGCAGGTGCAGGAACGTCTCACCACGCAGATCGCCGACGCCCTGATGCGGATACTCGAACCGCGCGGGGTGATCGTGGTCGTGGAGTGCGAGCACATGTGCATGACGATGCGGGGCGTGCGCAAGCCGGGTGCCAAGACGATCACGTCCGCGGTGCGGGGGCAGCTGCGTGACCCGGCCACCCGCTCCGAGGCGATGAGCCTGATCATCGGTCGCGGCTGAGCGCCTGGCCGTGCCGGGCTGAGCCGTGCGGCCAGGCTGCGCCTTTCAGGGCGTCAGGTGGGCGCTGAGCCACTCCAGGGCGGGAGGGATCTCCCGCGACCAGGTGGTGAAATTGTGGCCGCCGACCGGCAAAATGATCGAGGAGACCTTGGTCGGGCCGCCTGCCAGCGAGATGAAGCGCAGGGTGTCGCGGTAGTTGTGCTCGCCCTGCCGGCTGCTGGTCACCAGCAGGTTCACCGCGGGGTGCGGAAGGTGGCCGAGCCGCCACATCAGGTCGTTCTCGCGGCGGCGGGCCGCACTGCCGCCGTAGAGGTCGCCGGTGGTGGCGTCCTCGGGGGCGCCGTAGTCCGCCGACAGGCCCACCGCGGTGGAGTAGGCGCCAGGGTTGCGCAGCGCGAGCTTGAGGGCGCAGTAGCCGCCCGTGGAGTCGCCGATGATGCCCCAGCTCGCCGCGTCCGCGCCGACCCGGTAGCGGGCCTCCAGCGCCTTCGGCAGATCGGTGCTGAAGAAGGTCTCGGTCTGCGGTCCGCCGGGCACGTCCGTGCACTCGGTGTCGCGCGGCGGCGCGACGGTGGGCCGCATCATGACCAGGATCATCGGCCGGGCGGCCTTGTGCTGCACCTGTCCGGCGGCTATCGCCGGGTACTTGAGCTTCCTGTAGAGGGCCTCGGCGGTTCCCGGGTAGCCGGTGAGCACCACCGCCACCGGGAAGCGGCTCAGCGCGTCCTTGAAGTATTCGGGCGGCAGGTAGACGTACGCCGTCGTACTGATGCCCGAGGGGCCGCCGCCCACGGCGACCTTCTGGATCTGGCCCCCTATCCGCGGCACAGTGCCGCCGGCCACGTTGACGTGGAGGGTGCCGAGCACCTGGAGGGCGCCCTCGGTCGGTGAGCCCGCCGCGTGGTCCACCACGACACCCGGCGTGGTGTTGCGGCCGAACAGGTCGGCCCACGAGGCGTAGAAGCCGAAGGAGGAGTTCGCCGTCAGCGCCAGCGCGGCGATCAGCGCCAGCTGGGTGCCCAGCAGGACGCCGATCCTGGCCAGCACCGCCAGCGGACCGCGCTTGGCCAGTCGCGGCCACAGCCACACTGTGAGGACGAACAGCGCCAGTGCGAGCAGCGCGGCGGCGAGCAGCACCTTGTTACTCGTGAGACCCATGTCGGCAGGTGTACTTTCTGCGTCGGCGTCCAGTTGCGCCGCTCCGGACGGAACCCGGACGGCAGAGTTCGCGTCCTAGAGGGCGCAAATTATTCGTACTGGAGCAGATTGCGGGATAATCCCGTGATTCCCGGTGATGCTGTGGTTTGGTGACCCATGTCTGTACTGGTAGAGGGCGAAATCCCGGACCGGGTTCCGTCGGCGGTGGACGATGTCCGCTGACCGGCAGCCGGCCTTGCGCCGGCACCGCTGGCCTGTGCGGTCCGCGGCCGTACCCAAGATCATTGGTACGGCGACGGCCGTGATCGGCCTGCTCGACGTCGTGTCGGCGATCTTCCCGGCCTTCCGCAACGGCCGGATGCACCACATGGCCGCGGTCTTCCCCGGCACGGTCAGCTCGCTGGCCGCCGCGACGTCCGTGGTCACCGGCATCCTGCTGCTGATGCTGGCGCACGCGCTCAAACGCGGTAAACAGCGGGCCTGGTGGGCCGCCGTCCTCCTGCTGCCGGTCGGCGCCGCCACCCAGCTGATCTACCGTCACTCCTTCTTCGGCGTCGGCGTCTCCCTCGCCCTGATGGCCGTACTGCTGGTGCACCGGCAGGAGTTCACCGCGCTGTCCGACCCGCGCACCCGGTGGCGCGCGCTGCTGAACTTCGCCGGGCTGAGCGCGGTCGCCTTCTCCCTCGGCCTGGTCATCACCAGCGCCCACCCGTCCTCCGAGCGCGGCAGCCCGGGCCTGCTGGACCGCTGCGAGCACGTGCTGTTCGGCCTGTTCGGCTTCGAGGGGCCGGTCACGTACACCAGCGACCGGGTCAACGACCTGGTCGGCTACTCGCTGGGCGGCCTCGGCCTGCTCATCGCGATCTCCACCGCCTACCTCGCGCTGCGCCCCGCCCGCCCGGTCGCGGAGCTGAGCGAGGCCGACGAGGACCGGCTGCGCGCCCTGCTGACCCGGCACGGCGCCCGCGACTCGCTCGGCCACTTCGCGCTGCGCCGCGACAAGTCCGTGGTCTTCTCGGCCAGCGGCAAGGCCGCGGTCTGCTACCGGGTGGTCTCGGGCGTGGCACTGGCCGGCGGCGACCCGATCGGCGACGTCGAGGCCTGGCCCGGCGCCATCGAGCGGTTCATGGAGCTGGCCCGCGCGCACGCCTGGCTGCCGGCCGTCGTCGGGTGCAGCGAGACCGGCGGCGAGGTGTGGACCCGGGAGACCGGCCTGGACGCGCTGGAACTGGGCGACGAGGCCATCGTCAATGCCGCGGACTTCACCCTCGAAGGCCGCGCCATGCGCAATGTGCGGCAGATGGTCAAACGGATCGAACGGTCCGGCTACGTATGCCGGGTGCGCCGGGTGCGGGAGCTGACCGAGGGCGAGAAGCAGAAGGTACGGCTGGCCGCCGACGCGTGGCGCGGCACCGACACCGAGCGCGGCTTCTCGATGGCGCTCGGCCGCTTCGGCGAGGACCTGGACGGCGACTGCGTCGTCGTCACCGCCCACAAGGACCGCGAGCCCGGCGCCCCGCACCCCGAGCTGGGCGACCTGCGGGCCGTGCTGCACTTCGTGCCCTGGGGTCCTGACGGCATGTCGCTGGAGCTGATGCGGCGCGACCGCAGCGCCGACCCCGGCCTGAACGAGCTGCTGATCGTCGCCGCGCTCCAGCAGGCCCCGGCGCTGGGAGTGGTCAGGGTGTCGCTGAACTTCGCGATGTTCCGCTCCGCCCTGGCCCGCGGCGAGCGGATCGGCGCGGGACCGGTGCTGCGCGGCTGGCGCGGCCTGCTGGTCTTCCTGTCCCGCTGGTTCCAGATCGAGTCGCTGTACAAATTCAACGCGAAATTCCAGCCGGACTGGGTGCCGCGCTTCCTGGTCTTCCCCAACTCCCGCGACCTGCCGCGGATCGGCTTCGCGATCATGCAGGCCGAGGGCTTCGTCACCCTGTCGCTGCCGCTGCCCGCCGCTGTCCAGCGCTTCCTGCCAGGCCGCGCCGACCGCCCGCCGCACCGGCACCGCACCGGCTACGCCGCCCCGCCCGGCGGGACCGCGGGGATGTCAGGGGACTCGGGCAAGCGGAGTGCGGTCGCCTGACCCCTACCGCCTACGCTGGGCGCATGACTACCCAGCAGGGTCCCGCCGGACCCGTCGGACTGCCGGAGTGGGACCGCTGCGCGGTCATGGGCGTGGTGAATGTCACGCCCGACTCGTTCTCCGACGGCGGGCGGTGGTTCGACCCGGACGTCGCCGTCAAGCACGGCCTCGACCTGGTCGTCCAGGGCGCCGACATCGTCGACGTCGGCGGTGAGTCGACCCGGCCGGGTGCCGCCCGGGTCGACGAGGCCGAGGAACTGCGCCGGGTGCTCCCCGTGGTCCGCGAACTGGCCGCGGCCGGCGTGCTGGTCAGCGTCGACACGATGCGGGCCGCCGTCGCCGAGCAGGCCGTCGCCGCGGGCGCCAGGCTGGTCAACGACGTCAGCGGCGGCCAGGCCGACCCGGCGATGATCCCGGTGGTGGCCGCGGCCCAGGTGCCCTTCGTGGTCATGCACTGGCGCGGCCAGAGCATCGACATGAACAACCGCGCCGTCTACGGCGACGTCCTCGCCGAGGTCGTCGCCGAACTGCGCACCGGACTCGACCGGGCGGTGGCGGGCGGCGTCGACCCGGCCCGTATCGTTCTCGACCCGGGGCTGGGCTTCGCCAAGGAGGCCGGCCACGACCTCACCCTGCTCGCCCACCTCGGCGCCCTGCGCGCGCTCGGCCGCCCGCTGCTGGTGGCCGCGTCGCGCAAGCGCTTCCTCGGCCGCGTCCTGGCCGGCGCCGCCGGCGATCCGCCGCCGGCCCGGGAAAGGGACGCCGCCACCGCCGCGGTCACCGCCCTCGCCGCCCGCGAGGGCGCCTGGGCGGTGCGGGTGCACGAGGTGCACGCGAGCGCCGACGCCGTACGGGTGGCGCGGGCCATCGAGACAGCCGCGGGTCGGACCGTGGCAGGGGAGGGCGCATGACGCCGAGGACGGCAGAAGCACGCGCGGTCGAGCGGGCCAACCAGGCCTTCTACGACGCCGTGGAGAATTCCGACCTCGACGCGCTGGAGTCGGTGGTGCTCGACGGACCGCTCGCCGAGTCCGTCGCCGTCGTCCACCCCGGCTGGCCGGTGCTGCGCGGGCGCCGCGAGGTGATGCGGTCCTTCGCGCTGATCATGGCCAATACCGACTACATCCAGTTCTTCCTCACCGACGTCGAGGTCGGCGTTGACGGCGACGCGGCCGTCGTGACCTGCACCGAGAACATCCTCACCGGCGGCCCCGCGGAGGACGACGGCTCGGCCGGCTCGCTGGTCGGCGGCCTGGTGGTGGCCACCAACGTCTTCCGCCGCACCGCCGACGGCTGGCGGCTGTGGGTGCACCACGGCTCGCCGGTGCTGGCGGAGGACGACGACGAGACAGAAGAAGCAGAACACGAGGAGTGACGGTGGACCGAGTCGCGCTGCACGGCCTGAAGGTGCGCGGAAACCACGGCGTCTTCCAGCACGAGCGGGAGAACGGCCAGATCTTCGTGATCGACCTGGTGATGGGCCTGGACACCTCCCCGGCGGCGGCCGGTGACGACCTCGACAGGACCGTGCACTACGGTGTGGTCGCCGAGGAGGTCGCGGCCGTTGTCGCAGGCGAGCCCGTCGACCTCATCGAGACCCTTGCCCAGCGCATCGCCGACACCTGCCTGGGGCACGAGGCGGTGCAGGAGGTCGAGGTGACCGTGCACAAGCCCGACGCGCCCATCACCGTGCCCTTCGACGACGTGACCGTGACCATCACCCGGAGGCGCCCGTGACCGCCGAATGGCCGGAGCAGTCCGCAGACCCCACCGTCCAGCCCGTGCCCGCGTCGGTCGTCGCCGCCGTCGACGCGGCGGACAGCACGCTGCAGAACCCGCAGACCGCCGTGATCTCGCTGGGCGGCAACCTCGGCAACCGGCTGGAGACCCTGCAAGGTGCCGTGGACGCGCTGGAGGACACCCCCGGCGTCCGGGTCAAGGCCGTCTCCCCGGTGTACGAGACCGAGCCGTGGGGCGTCGAGCCCGGCACCCAGCCCGGCTACTTCAACGCCGTCGTCCTCCTGCGCACCACCCTGCCCCCCGCCTCGCTGCTGGAGCGCGCCCACGCCATCGAGGAGGCCTACCTGCGGGTACGGGCCGAGCGCTGGGGCCCGCGCACCATCGACGTCGACATCGTCGCCTACCAGGGCGTCGTCTCCGACGACCCCGCGCTCACCCTGCCCCACCCCCGGGCCCACGAGCGGGGCTTCGTCCTCGTACCGTGGTACGACATCGACCCGGCCGCGATCGTGCCCGGCCGGGGCCCGGTCGCCGAACTGCTCGCGGCCACCGGCCGGCAGGGTGTCGAGCGCCGTGACGACGTGGAACTCCGGCTGCCCGAGTAATCGTTGCGACCGGTAGACAACAACGACGTGGAGGCGGGCACTCGGTGAGGACACTGCGGATCAGGATGCTGGCGGGGCTCTTCGCGATCGCGGTGGTGATCGCCTGGTCCGCGGCCCGACTGTGGGACACGGTCGGCACGCTCCCGGGCGTCCCCGTGGCCGCGCCCATCGTCCTCGCCCTGATCGCCGTCGCCCTCTTCGCCACGGCGCTCTCGCTGCGCTCGCGGCTGCGCGCCCAGCGCGAGCGGCGCCCCGGCGCCAAGGGCGTCGACCCGCTGGCCGCCGCCCGGGCGGTGGTCTTCGGCCAGGCCAGCGCGCTGGTCGCCTCGCTCGTCGCGGGAATGTACGGCGGGGCGTGCATCTACCTCATCATGTACAAGCTCGACATGGATCCCCGCCGGCACCAGGCCGTCTACGCCGGCCTGGCGTTCCTCGCCGGGATCGCCGTGGTGGCGGCGGCCATATTCCTTGAGCGCGTCTGCAAACTCCCCGACGACGAGGACGCCCCTCCGGGCGCCCGCGCGCACCACCGCTGAGCGGTTGCCCGGGGGGCTCCTGAGGGGCGCGGGGAACTGCGCGCCCAGCCACGACCGTGGGAGAGAAGCGGGGCCACGGAAGCGGCACCCACGCAGGGCCGCGGGAAACTGCGCGCGCAACCACGACCGTGGGAGAGAAACGAGGCCACGGCAAGCGGCACCCACGCAGGGGCGGGCAGCGGGGCCACCGCAGGTGGCAGGCCCCTGGCCGCGGGCACCGCGAGTGGCGGGTGGGTTGACCCGCGGGGCATCCCCATGGTTGGGTCGGAGTGTGAACGTGTTCGCACTCCGCCTGCACCGGAGGGTCCACCTGGACCTCCTCCGGTACGCGGGCTGCGTGTGTACGGCCGCGCGCTGATCCGCGCCTTCTGTCCACCGTTCATCCCGCCGCGTGATGTTGCCGCGGCACCTGACTCCAGGGTGGTAACCCTTGTCTACCGTGCACGCGTCCTCGCAGACCACCACGCCGCGCACTGCGCCGACCGCCGCGGAACTGCTGGACTTCGCCAAGCGCACCGCCGCGGACGCGGCGCTCGTCCGCGATCTCCCGCTCGACTCCGAGGGCCGCACCTGGGTGCGGCTGGAAGGCCCCGGCGGGGCCGAGGCGTGGCTGATCGGGTGGCCGCCCGGCGCTGAGACCGGCTGGCACGACCACGGCGGCTCGTACGGCGTGTTCGTGACCGCCGCCGGTGAGCTGACCGAGGAGTCGCTGTCCGTGCCGCTGCCCTCGGAGGGCTGGCGTTCACTGGAGCTGGCCGACGGCCTGGACCGCAGCCGGGTGCTGCCGGAGGGCGAGGGCCGGGCGTTCGGGCGGCACCACGTGCACCAGGTGGAGAACCGTTCGCAGACCACGCACGCGGTGTCGGTGCACGCGTACTACCCGCCGCTGCCGCTGATCCGCCGCTACAGCCGCAAGGGCAGCACCTTCCGGCTCGAACTGGTCGAACGCCCCGAGGAATGGTGATGGCGCGGTCCGTAGACGAGCAGCTCGCCGCGCTCCGGGCCACGTACCGCCGTCTCGGCCCCGCTGAGGCGGCCGGCGCGGCCCGGGAGGGTGCGCTGCTGGTCGACATCCGTTACGCGGCGCTGCGGGACCGCGACGGCACGATCCCGGGCGCGGCCATAGTCGAGCGCAATGAGCTGGAGTGGCGGCTCGACCCGGCCGGCACGCACCGCCTGCCCCAGGCGGCGTCGTACGACCTGCCGGTCGTGGTGATCTGCAACGAGGGCTACGCCTCCACCCTTGCCGCGGCTTCCCTGCACAGCCTTGGCCTGCCCCATGCCACGGATCTGGTCGGCGGCTTCCAGGCCTGGCGGGCGGCGGGCCTGCCGGTGGTGGCGCCGGACGGCACACCCACCCGCCCGACGCCGTCCATCGCGGCGGACGGCGCCGGCGGGTGAGCGCGGCCGGTTCAGCCGACGGACTCGACAGCGTCGCCGTCCCGCACCGAGCGGCGCAGCGCCTCGTGCAGCCGGGCCGGGGTGAGCACTCCGAGGAAGCGGTCGCCGTCGATGACGGCGACCCAGCCCGCGTCGTGCTGCAGCATTACGCTGAACGCCTGCTTCAAGCTGGCCTCCGCCGGCACCGACGCCTGCGAGCGGCGGGCGTGCTCGCGTACCGTGCCCTTCCCGTCGGAGGTGAGCGCGTCCGCCCGGACCCAGCCGTGCAGGGCGCCGTCCGCGTCGAGGACGACGCCCCAGCGCGCCTCCTGCCCGCGCAGCCGAGCGCCGGCCGCGGCGGCGTCCTCGTCGAGGCGGACCGTGGGCGCCGGTTCCAGGTCCTCGGGCCTGATCGCGGTCACCGACAGCCGCTTGAGCCCGCGGTCGGCGCCGACGAATTCGGCGACATAAGGCGTCGCCGGCGCGCCGAGCACGGTCGCGGGGGAGTCGTACTGCTCGATGCGGCCCTCGCCGTAGACGGCCATCCGGTCGCCGAGGCGTACGGCCTCCTCGATGTCGTGCGTGACGAAGAGCACGGTCTTGCGGACCTGGGCCTGGAGGTTGAGGAATTCGGTCTGCAACCGCTCCCGTACGACCGGGTCGACCGCGCCGAAGGGCTCGTCCATCAGCAGGACGGGCGGGTCGGCGGCCAGCGCCCGCGCCACTCCGACCCGCTGCCGCTGGCCGCCGGAGAGCTGGTCGGGGTAGCGGGAGCCGAAGGTGGCCGGGTCCAGGCCGACCAGGTCGAGCAGTTCCGCGGCGCGCGACCTGGCGGCGGCCTTCTTCCAGCCGAGCAGCGCGGGCACGGCCGCGGTGTTGTCCAGCACGGACTTGTGCGGGAAGAGCCCGCCCTGCTGGATGACGTAGCCGATACGGCGGCGCAGCTTCACCGGCTCCATGGCCGCTATGTCCTCGCCGTCGAGCAGGATGCGCCCGCTGGTGGGCTCGATGAGCCGGTTGACCATCTTCATGGTGGTGGTCTTGCCGCAGCCGGACGGACCGACCAGCGTGACGAGCTCGCCCGCGCCGACCTCGAAGGACAGCCCGTCCACGGCGATGGTGCCGTCGGCGTAGCGCTTGCTGACGTTCTCGAATCTGATCATGCGTCCTCAACTCGGGGCCGGTCAGCGTAACTCTGCTCGCGTGACATGTCAGAAGTGTTGCAGGAATGTGGCGAGATGGCTGGAATGTCGTCACGCGGCGCTAAGCTCACCGCCATGGCTTCCGAGAACTGCCTGGTCGCGAACGACTGGGTGTGCGGGAAATATCTCCGCAACTACCGGCACGAACTCACCGACGCGACGCTCCAGCACCTCTGGATCACCGCCGTCTCGGTGGCAATCGGCCTGCTCGTGGCCTTCCCGCTGGCGCTGATCGCACGCCGCTGGCGGCTCGCCACGGGCCCGGTGCTCGCGATCACCACGATCCTCTACACGGTGCCGTCACTGGCGATGTTCTCGCTGCTGCTGCCGGTGTTCGGCATCTCACCCTCGCTGGTCGTCACCGGACTGGTGCTGTACTCGCTGACGATCCTGGTCCGCAACATCCTCGCGGGCCTCGAATCGGTCCCCGCCGACGTCACCGAGGCCGCCCGCGCCATGGGGTACGGGCCGCTGCGGCTGCTGTTCGGCGTCGAACTGCCGCTCGCGCTGCCCGCGCTGATGGCCGGACTGCGGATCGCCACGGTCTCCACCGTAGCGCTCACCACGGTCGGCGCGATCATCGACTACGGCGGCCTGGGCAATCTGCTCAAGTCCGGCATCGACAGCAACTTCCGGGCACAGGTGCTCGCCGCGTCCGTGCTCTGCGTCGTCATCGCCCTGCTGGCCGACGCGCTGCTGCTCGGCGTGCAGTGGCTGCTGACACCCTGGCGGCACAAGGGCCGCGGCAAGCAGCGCGGGACCCGAAGAATGACCGACGCGGAAAAGGTGGCCACCCCGTGAGCGCCGTCAACGGAGCCTGGGACTGGCTCACCACCGGCACCAACTGGTCGGGGCAGGACGGTGTCGTCCACCGCCTGTCGGAACACCTCTACTTCAGCGGGGTCTCGCTGGGCTTCGCCCTGGTGACGGCCCTGCCGCTGGCCCTCGTCCTCGGCCACTACGGCCGCGGCGGCACCCTGGCCATCAACATCTCCAACATCGGCCGGGCGATCCCCACCTTCGCCGTGCTCACCATCCTGCTGCTGCTCATCGGGTCCGACAGCGACTGGCCGGTGATCATCGCCCTGGTGCTTTTCTCGGTGCCGCCGCTGATCACCAACGCCTATGTCGGGATGCGCGAGGTCGACCCCGATGTGGTGGAGGCCGCCCGCGGCATGGGGATGACCGGCCCGCAGGTGCTGTTCAGGATCGAACTGCCGCTGGCCTTCCCGCTGATCTGGACCGGTGTCAGAAGCGCCGCCGTCCAGGTGATCGCCACCGCCACGCTGGCCGCGCTGGCCGGATTCGGCGGCCTGGGACGGATCATCACCGCGGGCTTCAACCGGCAGATCACCGCCCAGGTGGTCGCGGGCGCGGTGCTGGTCGCCGCCCTCGCGCTGCTGGTCGAAGGCGTCCTGCTGGCCCTCCAGCGGATCCTCGACCCCATGCGCCGCCGGCGCACCCCCGTGACCCCCGCAAGCCCCCCCACCTCATCCATCTCCTCACTGTCTGGAGCGACACACTCATGAACGGACGTCTACGCGTCGCCGGTACGGCCCTGGCCGCCGCCCTGCTGCTGACGGGCGTGGCCGGCTGCGGTGGCGACAGCCTGGAGAAGAAGAACGACTCGGACTCCTCGTCCGCCCCGGCCGGCGGCTCCGCCGCGGCGGGGGAGAACAAGGACCTGGTGATCGGCTCGGCCGGCTTCACCGAGAGCGCCGTCCTCGCCGAGCTGTACGCCAAGGTGCTGGCCAATGCCGGCTATCACACCTCGGTGAAGACCCTGGAGAACCGCGAGCTGTATGAACCGGCGCTGGAGAAGGGCCAGATCGACGTCGTGCCGGAATATGCCGCGACGCTCGCGGAGTTCCTGAACACCAAGGCCAATGGCGCCAAGGCCGCGCCGGTCGCCTCCAGCGATGTCACCGCCACGGTGGCCGCGCTGACCAAGCTTGCCGAACCGCGCGGCCTCAAGGTGCTGCCGGTCGGCCGGGCCGTCGACCAGAATGCTTTTGCGGTCACCAAGGACTTCGCAGATCAGCACCACCTCAAGACCCTTTCCGATCTTGGTGCGGCCCATCTCAAGATCAAATTGGCGGCCGGCGACGAATGCCCCGACCGGGTCTTCTGCTCGCCCGGGTTGAAGAAGACCTACGGCATCGACGTCGCCTCGATCGACCCCAAGGGTGTCGGCACCACCCAGTCGAAGCAGGCCGTCAAGGACGGCACCGACCAGCTGGTGCTGACCACCACCACCGACGCCACCCTCGACCAGTTCGGCCTGGTGCTGCTGACCGACGACAAGCACCTGCAGAACGCCGACAACCTCCTGCCCGTGGTCAATGCCAAGGACGCCGGCGCCCCGGGCGTCGCCGCCGCCCTGGACAAGCTCACCCAGGTCCTCACCACCGCCGACCTCACCGAGCTGAACAGGAAGGTCGACGCGGAACGCCAGAAGCCCGCCGATGTCGCGGCCGACTACCTCAAGTCCAAGGGCCTGTGACCGATCTGACGGTGTAACGGCCGGGCATTCGCCATGACGCAGACAGGACGCACTGTGCCATGGCGAATGCCCTCCGTATTCGACCGCCATTAGATACCGGAATCGGACAGAAAAAGTGTGACCCGCCGCCCCACGGGCCGTCCGCGCACGCTAAATTTCTGGCCATGCCCCGTGGACGTCACCGCCATTCCCAGCCACTGCACCGGATGCTGCCGCCGATGACCGTCGCCGGCTGTGCGGTGGTCCTCGCCGCCGCCTCGCTGATGGCCGCGGATACGGGCGTGATACGGGCCATCACCGCCGCGACCGCCCTGGCCGCGATAGCCGGTGCGGCGCTCGCCCGCACCTGGGACCGGTCCGCCGGACGCGAGGTCGCCGAGCTCGAAGCCGCCAGGACGCGCGAGGAATGGCGCACCGACGAGCGGGTCGCCGAGCTGGAGACCGACCTCGACGAGTCCCGCGAACTGCGCGGCCGGCTGGAGAAGAAGCTCCGCGCCAAGCGCTCCGAGCTGGCCAGGCTCCGCACCGAGCACGCCGACCTGCTGCGCCGGTACGCCACCGCCGAAGCCGAGCGGGCCCGCGCGCTGGAGAAGAACCGCCAGCTGCGGGTCGGCGATGTGCCGCAGCAGCTGGCGCTGACCACCGGGACCTCCGCGGTCGGCCCCGCCGCCTTCCTCAAGGCCGAGCAGGCGCTGCGCAGCCTGTCCCGCAACGGCGCCAGGCAGCAGGCCCAGGCCACCGTCGACGAGGCCAGGCGCCGCGAGGCGGCGGCGCCCGCGGAGGAGGAGCCGAAGGGGCGGCACACCGCGGAATCCCACGCGCGCACCTCGCGTGCCGGGCTGCCGGTCCGTGAGCACCGCCTCGTCCCCGCGGTGGCCGCCGCCGTCCTGCCCTACGCCCAGCCGGCCACCCCGCAGAGCGCATCCGGCGCGCACCGGGCGATCGGCGGCTTCGACTTCTTCGGTACGCAGAAGGCCCTGCCGCCGGCCTCCGCCGACGCCGCCCCGGCCGACACCGACCCGGCGGAGCACGCCCAGGCCGCCCACGTCGACACCGAGCCTGAGCAGCACGCCCAGGCCGGGGACCCGGCCGGGGTCATCGACCTCACGGCCCACGACGAGACCGAGCAGCTCGACATGTCGGGCCTGCGCGCCCAGGCGTAAACCCCGCGGCCGGTGGCGGGGCGGCCTACTTGTCGACGTCGCCCACTACGAAGAACATCGACCCGAGGATCGCCACCATGTCCGCCACCAGGGTGCCGGGCAGCAGCACGGTCAGCGCCTGGACGTTGTTGTACGACGCCGAGCGCAGCTTGAGGCGGTACGGGGTCTTCTCGCCCTTCGACACCAGGTAGTAGCCGTTGAGGCCGAGCGGATTCTCCGTCCAGGCGTAGGTGTGGCCCTCCGGGGCCTTGAGCACCTTCGGCAGCCGCTGGTTGATCGGCCCTGGCGGCAGCCCGGCCAGCCGGTCCAGGCACGCGTCGGCCAGGTCCAGCGCCACATGCGTCTGTTCGAGCAGCACCTCGAAGCGGGCCAGGCAGTCGCCCTCGGTCCTGGTGACCACCCGCAGCGTGTCCGCCAGCTCCCCGTACGCCAGGTACGGCTCGTCCCTGCGCAGGTCGAAGTCCACCCCCGAGGCGCGGGCGATCGGGCCGCTCACCCCGAAGCCGTGCACGTCCTGCCGCGACAGCACGCCGACCCCGCGGGTCCTGCCGCGGAAGATCTCGTTGCCGAGCACCAGGTCGTCGATCCGCCCCATCCGGGACCGCACCGCCGCGACCGTCGCCCGCGCCCGCCCTGTCCAGCCGTTCGGCAGGTCCTCCTTGAGGCCGCCGACCCGGTTGAACATGTAGTGCATCCGCCCGCCGGAGACCTCCTCCATGACGTGCTGCAACTCCTCGCGCTCGGTGAACGCGTAGAAGATCGGGGTGATCCCGCCCAGCTCCAGCGGGTACGACCCGAGGAACATCAGGTGGTTCAGCACCCGGTTCAGCTCGGCGAGCAGGGTCCGCGTCCACACGGCCCGCTCCGGCACCTCCATGCCGAGCATCCGCTCCACGGCGAGCACCACGCCCAGCTCGTTCGAGAACGCCGAGAGCCAGTCGTGGCGGTTGGCGAGCATCACGATCTGGCGGTAGTCCCGCGCCTCGAACAGCTTCTCGGCGCCGCGGTGCATGTACCCGACGATCGGCTCCGCCGTCCGGATCCGCTCCCCGTCGAGCACGAGCCGCAAGCGCAGCACTCCGTGGGTGGAGGGGTGCTGCGGGCCGATGTTCAGCACCATGTCGGTGCTTTCGGCTGCGCCGCCGATGCCGATCGTGGTCTCCGTCATGCGCCCATCCTCTCAGGGCGTGCCCCGCGCCCCGGGCCCCGGCCTCATCGCCCCCGGGGGGGCACGCCTTGCGCTGCGCGCGCCGGGGGCGGGCGGTGGCTGTCCGTTTCCACCCGACGGTCCGCGGCCAGCCCCCACCGGGCAGCAGGCGACGGGCCACCGCGTGGCACTCACCCAGGGGCGCGGGGAACTGCGCGGCCAGCCACGACGGGCCCGCGGTCGAGGACCGGCCACGCCCCGCAGGCCTTCGCGTTCGCTGAGGGCGTGGCCCTCGGGAGGCCCACCGCGGGCCGCCCCGGGGCAGGGTGGGGAAATGCGATTGCTGATGCTGGGCGGTACAGGATTCGTCGGCCAGGCCACGGCAGAGGCCGCGGTCAAGCGCGGCTGGGAGGTCACCGTCTTCCACCGCGGCCGCGGCCAGGTCCCGGACGGCGTGGCCGCGGTGGTGATCGGAGACCGCGAGGGCGACCTCGGCGGCCTCGCCGCGGGCGAATGGGACGCGGTGGTCGACACATGGTCGGCCGCCCCCGCCGTCGTGGAGGCCTCGGCCCGCGCCCTGGCCGGCCGCGTCGGCCGCTACGCGTACGTATCGAGCCGGTCGGTCCACGTGTACCCATCCCCCGCGGGCGCCGACGAGACCGCCCCGGTCGTGGCGGGCGGCGGTGAGGACTACGCCCAGCTCAAGCGGGGCGGCGAGATCGCCGTAACCGAGTCGTACGGGGATGCGGCGCTCCTGCTGCGGGCCGGGCTGATCCTCGGCCCGTACGAGGACGTCGGCCGCCTCCCGTGGTGGCTGAACCGCACCGCCCGGGGCGGCCGGGTGCTGGCGCCGGGCCCGCGGGACCTGCCGCTCCAGTACATCGACGTGCGCGACCTCGCGGACTGGACGCTGGAGGCGCTGACCGCCGGCCTCGGCGGGGCGTACGGCCTCGTGAGCCCTTCGGGGCACGCGACGATGGGGTCGTTCCTGGACGCCTGCGTCCAGGAGACCGGCGGGGCCGCCGAACTCGTCTGGGCCGACCCCGGGACCGTGATCGCCGCCGGCATCGAACCGTGGACGGACCTCCCGGTCTGGTGTCCGCCCGGCGAGATGCACGACGCCATGCACCGCGGGAACGTCAGCAAGGCGCTGGGCGCCGGGCTGACCTGCCGCGCCGTCGAGGAGACCGTCGCCGACACCTGGGCCTGGCTCCGGTCGCTGACCGGCCCGCCCCCGCAGCGCTCCGACCGGCCGGTCCTCGGCCTCGACCCGGAGGTCGAGCGGCGGGTGCTCGCCGGCCTGCGCTGACTGCCGGCGTCGCCCGCCATGGGAGCGCGAGCCAGCTACGTGGTGGTGCGGGGCGGCACATGGACCCTGCACCACTCGCACTGGGGTGCCGACCGCGTGGCCACCGACCTCGCGTAGGGGCCGCGGCGGCGATCCGCTGCGTCCGGGCGAATCCGCAGGTCGACGCGGACCGGCGGACCAGCCCCGAGGGCTGGCTGGACGAGGCCGTCGCCTGGGCCGCCAGGCAGCGGGTGCAGCGACGAAGCAGCCCGTGCGGGCCAGGCGCCGTCACCTGGCCCGCCGGGCTGCGGACCGCACCGACGAGGCACCACCCGGGCCGCCGGGCTGCGGACCGCACCGACGAGGCACCACCTGGCCGCCGGGGTGCGGACCGCGCCGACGAGGCACCACCTGGCCGCCGGGGTGCGGACCGCGCCGACGAGGCGGCGCACGCCCAAGGGCCGTCACCCGGGCCGCCGGGCAGCGGACCGCACTGACAAGGCAGCGGTCCCGCCGGCGGCTGACGGCCCGGTGCCTGCGTGCCGGGTCCCGCCGGCCCGGTCCCCGGGCCTCAGCTCAGCCCCGCGACCACCTCGGCGCAAGCGGGCGTCACCGGTGTCATCGCCCAGGTGAAGTCGCCCAGGCCGCCGCGTGCGGTGAGGGCGGCGGCCTCACCGGCGGCGGCCAGGCCGCGGACATACGCGGCCGGCGCGGTCGTCGCCAGGGCCAGGGGCGGGCGGGCGGCCGTCAGGCCCAGGGCGTGCAGGGCGGTGCGCTGCGGTACGGGCACGGCGCCCGGCAGGGAATCCGCGGCCACGTGCGCGGTGAGGTCGCAGCTGCCGTCCGGCACGGGCGGCACCTGGCGCCCGGCCCGGTAGCCGGTGAGGGTGCCGAACGGGGGCCGGGCGGCCCGCACGTGGCAATAGTCCACGGCGACCGCGAGGCCCGCCGTCAGGGAGCCGGTCGCGGCGGCCCACGCCTCGTCCCTGGGGCGCCCGATCTCGGCCCTGGCCCCGGGTTCGAGCGGCCACCAGCGGCGCAGCCATTCCGCGTCGGCGCCGTCGACCTCGGCGCCGGGGCGTTCCGTCCCGTCGCCCGGGCGGACCTCGACATAGCGGACGGTGCCGCCCTCGTCCGCCTCCGCGACCGCCAGCGGCACATTGTCGAGCCATTCGTTGGCGAAGAGCAGCCCCCGCGTACATTGCGGCGGCGTCGCGGCCCAGGTGATGCGCGGGTCGAGCCCGGAGGGGCGCGGGGCGAGGTCGACGGCGTACGGGCGTACCCGCGCGGCCACTGTGGCCGGAAGCACGTCGAGCACTCCGGCACACAGTTCGCCGCCCCCGGCGGCCATGTCGGTGAAGGCCACCTCCGCGGGGTGGCCGAGGGCGGTGTCGACCCGGCACAGCAGCTCCGCGACGGCCTCGGCGTACAGCCCGGAGATATGCACCGACGTGCGGAAATGCCCGGCCGGCCGTTCCCGCAGGAAGAACCCCCCGGGACCGTACAGCGCGCGCTCCATCGCGGTCCGCCAGGAGAGCCACTGCGGCGTGGGGCTTGTCACACGGGAACCTTCCTGACCTGCTGATGCGTCGTACGGCTGGGGCGGCGTGCCGCCAGGGGCCGGTAGGGTTCCGGAATACCACAGTGCCGCGGACGCCGATGCGGGTGGCGGCGGATGTGCGGTAAAGCAGTACGAGGGAGTGGACAGCGGATGACGGCCGGACACGACGGCACGCCGGAGAACGACGACCCGTTCGGGTACCTCTACCGGGCCGAGGACGGCACTGAGCAGCCGGCCGCGCCGCGCAACACGCACAACCAGGTGCAGCGGGTCGGCGAGCGGCGCAGCCCGCAGCAGGGCGGCTACGGCTACCCGCAGCCGCAACAGCAGCCCCCGCCCCAGCAGCAGCCGTACGGCTACGAGCAGGGGCAGGGCGGCCAGGGCCAGGGGCAGGCCCCGTACGGCGGCCAGCCGCAGTACACCCGGCAGCAGCCGCAGCACGCCCCCGCGCAGCCGGGCGACGGCGGCGGACGCCGGGGCGCGGGTCCCGGCCGCGGCGGCGGGGACACCCCCAACCGCAAGGGCCTGCTCATCGGGGCCATCGCGGTGGTGGCCGCGGTGGCGATCGGCATCGCCTTCGCCATGACCAACAGCTCGGGCAAGGACAAGGACACCGACAGCAAGCCGACCTCCGCGCCCGTCAGCAGTGCGCCGCCCAGCACGCAGGGAACACCGTCTGCCACGACGTCGCCGTTCTCGTCGGACAAGGTCGACGCCTCGACCTTCGCCCTCGCGGGCGGCGCCGCGCTGAGCACCGAGTGGCCGGGCGCGAACGCCGCGGGCGGCAAGTACGTCGACCACCTCGGCCAGGCGGGCGCCGGCGCGACCTGGACGGTGACGGTGCCGGAGGACGGTGACTACACCTTCTTCGTCAGCTACGGCAACGCCGGTCCCGACGCGACGCTCTCGCTGGCCGTCAACGGCAAGCTGCGCACCACCCCGGTCAAGCTGAAGAACTACGGCTCCTACACCGACTGGTCCAAGGCCTGGAACAACACGACCTATGCCTGGGTCAGCCTCAAGCAGGGCGACAACACCCTCCAGCTGTCCTTCCAGCCGGGCGACACCGGTGCGGTCAACCTGGACCAGACCTGGCTGAAGCAGGGCCAGGTCAAGAAGTAGCGGGCACGACCTCGACGCGCGGCAGCAGCTCGCCGTACGCGGCCGGGTCGTACTCGCCGGCCGCCGGCGCCAGGACGGTCGCGGCCGACAGGGCGACCGCCCGGGCCAGCCGGGCGGGCCACGGCAGGCCCTCCGCGACGCCGGACAGCAGGCCCGCGACGGCGGAGTCGCCCGCGCCCGTGGGGTTGCCGGCCAGCCGGGCGGGCGGGGCGGCCCGCCAGCAGCCGTCCCCGGACACCACGAGCATCCCGTCGGCGCCCAGCGACGCCGCCACCGCCCGCGCCCCGCGCCGGTGGGCGTCCCGCGCGGCCCGGACGGGCTCGGCGAAACCGGTGAGGCCGGTCAGCTCCTCGGAGTTCGGCTTGATCAGGTCGGGCCTGGCGGCCAGCCCGCGCCGCAGCGCGGGGCCGTCGGTGTCGAGCAGCACGTAGACGCCGGCCGTGCGGGCCTCCCGTATCAGCTCGGCGTACGCCCCGACCGGCACGCCCGGCGGCAGACTGCCGCACAGGGCCACGGCGTCGGCGCCGCCGCCGGCCGTCAGCAGGCCGCGGTAGACCCCGAGCAGCGTTGCCCACTCGCCCGGTGTGACGGTGGGGCCGGGCTCGTTGAACATCGTGGTGTCGCCGCTGCCCGCGTCCACCACCCCGACGGTGCGGCGGGTCTGCCCGGCGATCGGCACGAGCGCGTCGGTGAGCCGCCCGGCGTACGGCCCGGCGGCCAGCCGCCGCCGCACCTCGGCGCCGGTGGGGCCGCCGGCGAAGCCGGTCACGGTGACGGGGTGCCCGAGCGCGGCCAGCACGCGGGCGACGTTGAGCCCCTTGCCGCCGGGCCGCTCGGCGACGTCGAACACCCGGTGCGTGGTGTGCGGCACCAGCGCCGGGACCCGGTAGGTCACATCCAGCGCCGCGTTCATCGAGAGGGTGATGATCACCCCTCGATGATGGCAAAGGGGCGGGCTCCGGCCCAGACCACGACCGGCCTCCGCCCCCGGGAGGTGCGGGTCCGGCCCCCGCCGGGGCGCCGGTCGGCGCCGGCCCGGAGGGGGTCTTCTGTCCGCTCCGGACCACCGGCCGGCGGGGGATCGCCCGGGTAGTTCCCCGCGCCCCTGCGGGGCGCCCCTCAGGCCGGAGGGCAACCCGGGGGGCGCCCCCTTGCGGAGGGGCGCCACAACAAGGCCCGCGGCCTCAGGGGCGGATGATCCATTCGCCCTTGCGCATCACGCCCACCACGTCGTACGCCTCGTCCAGGACGACGAGGTCGGCGTCCTTGCCGGGCTCGATGGTGCCGACGCGGTCGGCGAGGCCGATCAGGCGGGCCGGGTTGGTGGAGATGGCGCGGACCGTGTCGGGAAGGGAGAGGCCGTCGAGGGTGACGGCGCGTTTGAAGGCGGTGTCCATCGTCAGGGTCGAGCCGGCGATCGAGCCGCCCTCCACCAGGCGGGCAACGCCCTCGCGGACCTCGACCTTGAGCGGGCCGAGGTCGTAGAGGCCGTCGCCGAAGCCGGCCGCGTCCATCGCGTCGGTGATGAAGGCGACCCGGCCCGCGCCCGCCGTGCCGAAGGCGAGTTCGAGCACGGACGGGTGCAGGTGGGTCCCGTCGTTGATGAGTTCGACGGTGACCCGCTCGTCCTCCAGCAGCGCCGCGATCGGGCCGGGCGCCCGGTGGCCCAGCGGCGGCATCGCGTTGAAGAGGTGGGTGGCGACCGTCGCCCCCGCGTCGATGGCCTGCACCGTCTGCTCGTACGTGGCGTCGGTGTGGCCGATCGCCGCGATCACCCCGAGGTCGGCGAGCAGCCGTACCGAGTCGATGCCGCCGGGCAGTTCGGCCGCCAGGGTGACCATCCTGGCGCTGCCGCGCGCCGCTTCGACGAGCTTGCGCACGTCGGCCGGGTCGGGGTGGCGCAGCAGGCCCTCGTCGTGCGCGCCCTTGCGGCACGGCGAGATGAAGGGGCCCTCGTAGTGGATGCCGGCGATGTCGCCCTGCTCGGCGATCTCCGAGAGCAGCCCGGCCTGCCGGACCAGCGCGTCCATCGTCTCGGTGACGGTCGAGGCGACGAGCGTGGTCGTACCGTGCTCGCGGTGGGCGCGCGCGGCGGTCAGGACGTCCTCGGCGGTGCCGGAGGTGAAGGACGCGCCGCCGCCGCCGTGGTTGTGGATGTCCACGAAGCCGGGGACGACGGTGTGTCCCGCGCTCAGGTCGAGGACGACGTCCGCGGGCAGCGCCCCGGTGTCCGCCGCGATCCGCGAGCCCTCGACCGTGACCCGGCCGCCCTGCACCACACCCGAGGGCAGGACCACGCGGGCACCCGCCAGCACCGTGCGCTGCGTTGTCGTTACGGTGGCCATCAAGCGGATACCTCCACGGAGAGTAGATCCCAGGCGAGCAGGCCGGCGCCCAGGCATCCAGCGGTGTCCCCCAGGGCGGCGGGGACGATGAGGGGGAGTTTCTGGAAGGTGACGCGTGCTTCGACCGCCGCCCGCAGCGGTCCGAAGAGGGTGTCGCCGGCTTCCGCGAGACCGCCGCCGATGATGAGCACCCGGGGGTCGAGCAGGGTGATCCCGGTGACCAGGCCCGCCGCCAGCGCGTCGATCGCGTCCCGCCAGACGTCGAGCGCGCGCGGGTCGCCGGCTTCGACGGCCCGGGCGCAGTCCGCCGCGTCCGCGTCCGGGTCGCCGCTGGCCGCGGCCCAGGCGCGGGAGACGGCGGCGGCCGAGGCCAGCACCTCCATGCAGCCGCGCTGCCCGCAGCCGCACTCGGGTCCGCCGGGCCGGACGACGACATGCCCGATCTCGCCGGCGCAGCCGTGCGCGCCCGCCTCGATCCGCCCGTCGATGCCGATGGCGCCCGCGATGCCGGTGCCCAGGGCGAGGAAGAGGAAGCGGTCGGTGCCGCGGCCCGCGCCGATCCGGCCCTCGGCGAGGCCGCCGGTGCGCACGTCGTGGCCGAGCGCGACCGGGACGCCGTCGAGCCGCTGCGACAGCAGCGCCCGCAGCGGTACGTCCTTCCAGCCGAGGTTGGCGGCGTACGCGGCGATGCCGTTGACGTCGTCGACGATGCCGGGCACGGCGACGCCCGCGGCGGCGGCCGGTTCGCCGTACTCCCGTATCCCGTGGGCGCGGAGGTCGGCGGCGAAGCCCAGGATCGCGGTCACGACGGCGTCCGGGCCGCGCTCCCTGCCGGTGGGTCTGCGGTCCTCGTGCAGCAGGGTCCCGTCGGCTGCGACCAGGGCGGCCTTCATCCCGGTGCCACCCACATCAAGGGCGATGACATGTCTCACGGAGGACAGTCTCGCGGGTAACCTGCCTAAAGGTCTAGTCCACTCGTCGAGGAAGATCCGTCGCACCCCGCCGCCACCCGTACGGTCCGGCCGGCCGCCGGGCGAGGCAAGGTGGCCCCACCCCCTGGACAACGGATTCCGGCGATGGTGTAGACCTTGGGCGAACCTGTGGGGAAGACTCTGCGCTTCCGCGGACAATCCCTCCTCGAAGGCGGTATATCGGCATGAGTGTGCAGCGACGAAGATTTGTCCGCCTTGTGGCGGCCGGACTCGGTTCGGTACTCGCGGCGACCGGCCTCAGCGGCTGCGGACATTCGCCGCTCGGCAGAAACGTCACTCTGCGCATGGTCGCCGCGGACTACGGCGACCCGAAGACGCACAACAGCTCCACGGCGTACTGGAACGACCTCGTCCAGGCCTTCGAGGAGAAGAACCCGCACATCAAGGTCGACGTCCAGGTCGTCGACTGGGACCACGTCGACGACCAGGTCACCGCCATGGTCAAGGCGGGCAACGCCCCCGACATCGCCCAGATCGGCTCCTACGCCGACTACGCCGCCAAGGGCCTGCTCTACAGCGCGGACGACATCTTCCCGATCAGCATGCAGGCCGACTTCATCCCGTCGCTGGTCTCGGCCGGCTCCGTGCACCGGGTGCAGTACGGCATACCGTGGGCGTCCAGCTCACGGCTGTTCTTCTACAACAAGGGCCTGTTCAAGGACGCCGGCATCAAGCGGGCGCCCAGGACCTGGAGCGATGTCGCGCACGACGCGGCCAAGCTCAAGGAGCACGGCGTCAGGGTGCCGTACGGGCTGCCGCTCGGTACGGAGGAGGCGCAGGCCGAGTCCCTGATGTGGATGCTCGGCGGGTCCGGCGGCTACACCGACAGCGTCGGCGGCTACACCTTCGACTCCACCGCGAACGTCGCCGCCTTCACCTGGCTCAAGGACAACCTCGTCGCGAAGGGCCTCACCGGCCCCGGCGACCCGGCGACGACCAACCGCCGTACCGTTTTCGCCGACTTCCTGGCCGGGAACGCCGGCATGATCAACGGCCACCCCACGCTGCTCGCCCAGGCGAAGGCCGCCCACATCGACGTCGGGGTCGTCGCGCTGCCCGGGCAGCAGGGCCCCGCGAATGACACACTCGGGGTCGCCGACTGGATGATGGCCTTCAAGCAGAAGGACGACCACCTCGACGCGGACAGCACCTTCCTGCGGTACGTCTACAGCCCGGAGAATTCGCTGAAGTTCCTCGACCAGTACGGTCTGCTGCCGGTGACCACCAGCGCCTCACAGGCGATGGAGCGAAACCCCAAGGACAAGGACATGCTGCAGTTCCTCGACCGGCTGCCCGACGCGGTCTTCTACCCGGTCGACAAGACGTCCTGGGGCCCGGTCAGCGACCAGGTCAAGAAGACGATCGGCGGCGCCGTGGACGGTGATCCCAAGCAGGTGCTCGGCACATTGCAGCGGTTCGCCGCCGCCCAGGGCGGGAAATAGGCCTTTCGTGACCGAGGAGGAACTGTCCCCGCGGGACCTGGCGGTGCTGGACTTCGCGTCCAGGGCGTGGGCCGGTACGGGGGCGCGTGACCGCGCGGTACGGGAGCGGCTGGGAATGTCGCCGACGGCCTATCTCCAGCTGCTCAACGCGCTCCTGGACGACCCCCGCGCCCTGGCGCACGCCCCGGTCACGATCAACCGCCTCCGCGCCTCCCGCGCGGCCCGCCGCGAGCGCCGCTGACGGTGCCCTCTGCCCGGAGGGCACCCGCCAGGGGCGCGGGGAACCGGGCGCGCAACCATACGGCGCGACAGGCGGCGGGCCGCCGCAAGCAGCACCCCCCTGGGGACGCGGGAACCGCGCGACAGGCCCACCGCCGGGAGAAGGTCCCGGGACTGCCGGGAGCGCCGGGACGGGGGGCGGTAAGGTCGAAGACATGGCTTCCGCGGAGATCCCGACGCCCACCACCCCCGAGGGCAAAGAGGGCCTTGCCGCCCTGCTGGCGCAGCCGCACCGCGCGGTCGTCGCGCTCGACTTCGACGGCACACTCGCACCGATCGTGGCCGACCCCGAGCAGGCCCGCGCCCACCCGGGCGCGGTCCCGGCGCTGGCCCGGCTCGCCCCGCACCTCGCGGCGGTGGCGGTCGTCACGGGCCGCCCGGCCGGCGTGGCGGTGCGCTACGGCGGCTTCGCCGGAGTCGCGGCCCTCGACCGCCTGGTCGTCCTCGGCCACTACGGCGCCGAGCGCTGGGACGCGCACACCGCCGAGATGCACAACGCCGGCGCCCACCCCGGCGTCACCGCCGTCCGCGCGGAACTGCCCGGCTTCCTGGACCGCAACGGCGCCTGGCAGGGCACCTGGATCGAGGACAAGGGCGGCCGGGCGGTCGCCGTCCACACCCGCCGCACCGAGGACCCGGACGCCGCGTTCGAGGCGCTGCGCGCCCCGCTGTCCGAACTCGCCGCCCAGCACGGCCTGATGGTCGAGCCGGGCCGCTACGTCCTCGAACTGCGCCCGCCCGGCGTGGACAAGGGCGTCGCCCTGGCGGCGTATCTGCGTGAGGTGGACGCGGGCTGCGTGCTCTACGGCGGCGACGACCTCGGCGACCTCGCGGCCTTCGCCGCGGTGCAGGAGCTGCGCGAACAGGGCCTGCCCGGCCTGCTGGTGGCCAGCGCGGGCGGCGCCGACTCGCCCAAGGAGCTGACCTCGCAGGCCGACCTGGTCGTCCCCGGCCCGGCCGGCGTCGTGGCGCTGCTGGACGCGCTGGCCGACGTGATCAGCACCGTCTGAGCCCGGGGGCCCGGACCGTCACCCGCCCAGCGCGGCGAGCTGGTCGAGGAACCACTGCGTCGGCGGCAGCGCGGTGGCCGCCGACGCGAGGCGCTTGGTGCGGTCGGCGCGCTCGGCGTCCGGCACGGTCAGCGCGGCGTTCAGCGCCTCGGCCGTGGCGCGGATGTCGTACGGGTTGACGACGATCGCGTCGTCGCCCAATTCCGCGTAGGCGCCCGCCTCGCGGGACAGCACCAGGGCGACGCCGTTGTCGGACACCACCGGCATCTCCTTGGCGACCAGGTTCATCCCGTCCCTGATCGGGTTGACCAGCGCCACGTCCGCGAGGCGGTACGCCGCGAGCGAGCGGGCGAAGTCGTCGTCGACCTTGAGCAGCACCGGCTGCCAGTCGGCGGTGCCGAACTCCTCGTTGATCGCGGCCGCGACCCGGCCGACCTCCGCGGTGTAGTCGCGGTAGACGGTCAGGTCCTGGCGGGACGGGTAGGCGAACGCCACATGCACCACCCGGCTGCGCCAGCCCGGCCGGTCGGTCAGCAGCCTGCGGTACGCGTACAGGCCGCGCACGATGTTCTTCGACAGCTCGGTGCGGTCCACCCGCACGATGAGCCGGCGGCCGGGACCGGCCTCGGCCCGCAGCGCGGCCATCCGCTCCGCCACGTCGTCGCGGCGCGAGCGCTCCCGCAGGAAGTCGCCGTCGGCGCCCAGGCCGTGCACGCCGAGCCGGGTCGTACGCCCGCGGTGCGTGACCTCGCGGCCGTCCTGCGACACGGTGGCGCCCAGCACGTCCGCGCAGCACGCGGCGAAGGCCTCGGCCCAGCGCCAGGTCAGGAAGGCCGCACGGTCCGCGCCGAGGATGCCCTCCAGGAGGGCCGTCGAGATGTCGTCGGGGAGCAGCCGGAAGTAGTCCGGCGGGGCCCACGGGGTGTGCGAGAAGTGGCCGATCCGCAGGTCGGGGCGGCGCTCCCGGAGCAGCGCGGGGACCAGGGACAGGTGGTAGTCCTGCACCAGCACCGCGGCGCCCTGCGCGGCCTCCTCGGCCAGGGCGTCGGCGAAGGCGGCGTTGTACGTCTCGTAGGCCGCCCACTGGCTGCGGAATTCCTCGTCGAAGACGGGTTCGAGCGGGGTCTGGTAGAGCATGTGGTGCACGAACCACAGCACCGAATTGGCGATGTCGTTGTAGGCCGCGTGGAAGACGTCGGGATCGACGGCGATCATCCGCGAGCCGGGCTCGCCGACACCGCGCCGCACCGCCTCCCGGTCGCCCTCGCCCAGGGCGGCACACACCCACAGCGACCCGCTGTCGGAATCGATCGCGCTCAGCCCGGACACGACCCCGCCGCCACCGCGTCTGCTGTGCAGCTCACCGTCGTCCCCGACGCTGTACGCCACCGGGCCGCGGTTGGACGCGACCAGAATGTGGGCAGCACGCATTGATCCGTCCATGCGCCGAGCCTTGCCACCCAGCCCCCGCCTCAAACCTCCCGCC
>NZ_JAJSYW010000058.1:0-5961 GCF_036815005.1 Streptomyces sp. IBSBF 2435
CCGCTGGGGAGGGGGTGGTCGCGACGGCGGCAACAGGAGACGCGGAAGTGACAGGCGTAGCGGGAGTATGCGCTGTGGCAGACCTGCGTGGCCCGGTTCCGGCCACTTTTCTGACGTGGGCCGGGTTCATGGCCGGGAACTTCCGGCCAGTGGCACGCAGGTGGGGCAATCAGCGCTTTTCGTTCGCAGTGTGCGGGGCACCCGCATGATGAGCATCTCAAACCCCCATGTGTGCTGCACCGCTGTCAGGGAACCCACTTCTACACGCCTCATCGTGGGCATGTCCAGGATTGTCCTGGTACAAGGACTGGTGTCGGACCGCTTGCGGCCGACACCCTTCTCGCAATACGTTGGCCGAAAACAACCACCCCTGCTCTATGCGCGCTGTCGACTGATCCCAGCCAACAGCGCGTCATATTGCGGGCGATGGGTAGGAACCCGAAGTCTGGCTCAAGCGTCGTATGTACGTCATCAGTTGACGGCCGACCCAACCCCGAGTGGCGAGGGGTGCCGGGCCCGACGTGCACCACGACCGGTGGGTCACGATCAGGGCACCGCGAACAGACAAGCGCCATATGCGCGCTACCCTCCGCCACGTTCCACGCTCGGCTGGCGGCGTGATGCGCTGCCTCGTAAGCGGTGTGCTCGACAAGTTACGTTTTGTAATGGGCAGATCCCTGGGCGTTAACGGAAAGGAACGAGCGCTGATGCGCGAGATCCTCGGAAGGCGACGCAAGATCTCACTACAGCGAAAGGAGCGGACCGCGTTGCTCAACGCGGCGCTCACCTACGCCGAGCAGTGGCAATGGCGGGTTGTGCCTGGTGTCGGGCTCGACGGACGCGGCAGTTGGCGGACGGCGGGATCGCCGCCGTGCGCCTGTGCGCGTCCCAACTGCCCGGTGCCCGGGGCGCACCCGCTCAACCCCGGTCTCCTGGCCGCGACCCGCGACCCGCGCATGGTGCGATCCTGGTGGACCCGCAGGCCCGACGCACCGGTGGTGCTGGCGACCGGCGACCGGGTGTCGGCGGCGAGCCTGCCCGCCGCCGCGGGCGCACGCGCGCTGGAGGCGATGGAGAACCTCGGGGTACGGCTCGGCCCTGTGGTCGCCACCCCCACCCGGTATCTCCTGCTGGTCGCCCCCTACTCGCTGGCCGATCTGGGCGAACTCCTCGACAGCCACGACTGGGTCCCCACCTCCCTTCGCTACCACGGGGACGGCGGCTATGTGGTGCTGCCGCCGTCGACGAGCAGCGCCGGGCAGCCCTGCTGGGTGCGCCCGCCGGTGCCGGACGAGCGGACCGGCGGCAAGGCCCCCTGGCTGCCGCCGATCGGCACGCTGGTGGACGCGCTGGTCAGGGCCGGGCGTACGGCCCCGGACGGCGACCGGCTGACGTTCTGACGTTCTGACGGGCACTCTGCGACTGGCCGGCCTTCCGGTCGGCCGACCCCATGACCGGGCGGCCTGCGGACCGGCCGACCCGCTGATCGGCGGCCTGAGCGACGACAGGGGCGTACGGCGTGGCCATTGCCACGCCGTACGCCCCTGCGCCCTATCCGCGGGCATACGCCCGTACGGGTGACGCGCGCTTATGGGGTACGCACACCGGGCGGCGTACGGTCGGGGCACTGCTCGTACGGCCGGGTGCGTAACGCCCACTCACTCGTTCGGGTAACCGTCGTCCGCCGGTGACTGCCGCGACGGCGACGGGTAGGCCTGATGTCGTGGTCCGGCCCGCTATGTTCGGGCCGTGGCATTCTGCCGTCACGCGCCGCACCGGGCCGCAACGGGCATGACGTCGAGCGCAAGGGGAGGGGCACATGGCATCGCACCAGCCGCTGCAGGAGACCGGTGACCGGTTGCGCCTGATCGCCGCCGCCAGTGTCGCGGCGCTCGCCGTGGTCCTTCCGCTGGCCGCGGCGACCGCCGGCCCGCACGGCGACGGCGTCCACCGCGGCAACGCGGGCCACAGCGCGTCGCACCATGCGTCCGGCACGGACTCGTCGGACGGCGACTGAGTCGTCCGAACCGGCTGCCGACCACTTCGTCAGCCTGCTGTCGACCGGCGCCGCGACATGAAAAACCCGGTCGCTGACGACGGGGGATGCATCAGCGACCGGGCTGAATAAACGGTAACAAGACTTCGTCCGATCGCAAATTCCCCAGCCGGGACGGGTCCGTCGAATCGTGGCGATTCCAAGGGAGTTGTGACCGGAATCACTGACCAACCGCTCAGTCGGGTACCGCCGGGTCCCGGCCGCCCGGGTGCAACCGGAACCCGCGGCACTCCGAGCGGTCAGCTCAGGGTGATCTGCCGGTTGGTGAAGCCGCTCCTGGCCCGCCGCTCCTCCATGGTCAGCGGCTCGCCGCGGCCCAGCGTCTCGGCCAGCCGCTCGCCGAACGCCGCCGCCGGCTTCTCGACCTCGTCCGCACCCATGCCCACCGGCAGGTCCCACACCGGCACCGTCAGCCCGTGCGCGCGGAAGGAGCCGACCAGCCGGGTCCCCTCGCCGAGCGAGGACGCGCCGGCCGCGTGCAGCCGGGCCATCGCGTCGAGCAGCGCCTCCTCCGGGTGCGGCATGACCCAGCGCAGGTGGTTCTTCTCCGGCGTCTCGCACCAGTAGGCCGCGTCGACACCGGTCAGCCGCACGGTCGGGATGGCGGCCTGGTTGGCGCGCTCCAGCGACGCGGCCACCTCGCCGGTCGCGGTCCCGGCGTCCTCCAGCCAGTATTCGAAGCCGCTGTGCACCTCGGGCACGAAAGCCGCGTCCAGGTCGAGCAGATCCTGTAGCCGCGGCCCGTCGGGGGCGGGCCTGCGGCCCTCCACCGGATTGCCCGGCTCCGCGGTGAGCGCCCGGGTCAGGGTGTCGGCGAGGTCGCGGCTGATGTCGCCCGAAGCGGTGTCGCTCTGCAGGCCGAGCAGCACGGCGCCGGTGTCGCGCCGCAGCCCGGGCCACGCCATCGGCAGCACCGTGGCGAGGGTGACCGAGGGCACGCCGTCCGGCAGCGGCTCCTTGAGGGTGAGCGGCACGGTCGCGGCCGGCACCAGTTCGCGCAGCGCCACCCAGTCGCACTCGCCGGGCAGGCCCTCGAAGGGCCGCCGGACCAGCTCGGTCACCGCGTGCGCCGCCTCGCGGCCGTGACACGCCTTGTAGCGGCGGCCCGAGCCGCACGGACAGGGCTCGCGCGCACCGACCACCGGCACGGCCGCCCCCTCCGCGATCCTGGTGGCCTGTGCGGCCCCCTTGCTGCTGGTGGCGGTCGCGCGCTTCTTGGCCATGGCTCGGTCTCTCCCGGTGCGGCGGTATTCCCGCCGCGAGCCTAGCGCCCGGCGGGCCCGCGGCCGGACCACGACGGGCGGGGGCGCGTACGGGTGTAGGGGCGGCGCACGGTCGCGGGCCTACCGCCGGCTGTGCGGGCGCGGCCGTGGCTCGGGCCGCGCCGTGTATGGGCGGGCACCCGGCCCGGGGCGTCGGCGCTGGGACGGGTACACCCGGTTCGGGCCGTCGGCGCCGCGGCGGACGGGCACCCGGCCCGCGACGTGCTGCGACGGG
This sequence comes from Streptomyces sp. IBSBF 2435, assembly GCF_036815005.1. NCBI lineage: Bacteria > Bacillati > Actinomycetota > Actinomycetes > Kitasatosporales > Streptomycetaceae > Streptomyces > Streptomyces sp. IBSBF 2435. Next base: position 3,554 of record NZ_JAJSYW010000058.1, read on the forward strand.
CGTACACCCGGCCAGGGAAGCCGGCGCCGCCGGTTCAGCTCAGGTCGTCCAGCGACTCGGCCAGGTCCAGGGGGAGGCCGAGCGGAATGCCACGGGGCAGGCCGATGCCCGTACCCCCGCTGCCGAGGTCGTCGCGGCGGGCGTGCCGGCCGCGGACCGGCAGCAGCGCCCAGACGGTGACCTCGCCCGGCGCGCCGTCCCGTACCCCCCAGCGCAGCGCCAGGCTGCCCACGATGCCCAGGCCCCGGCCGCCGTGCGCGGTCAGCGAGGGACTGGAAGGGCGCGGCCTGGTCGGGCCGCCGCCGTCGGTGACCTCGACCTTGAGCAGGCCGTCCGTCCCGATGGCCCACCCGGCACGTATGCCGCGGTCCCGCGCCGCGGACCGCGCGCCGACGCCCGTACCTGCGGTGTCTTCCACCACCCCGTACATTGCGTCGGCCTGGTCGCCGAGCGGCCGGGCGTGCCGGCAGGAATTGCTGAGCAGTTCGGAAAGGATCAGCACCGCGTCGTCGATCACCGTTTCCGGCACGTCCTGCGCGTACAGATCCCCGCGCATACGTCTGCGTGCTTCCGCGACGCCGGTAGGACCATGCGGCAGTGCCATGGTCGAGGACGTCGGCACTTCCTGCGCGACCATCAACGACACCCCCGTGACCTCCTTCATCCCACGCCACGGGATGGATGCCCTCTGGGACTCGACCGGAAACAGACCAACCCAGATCTGTTGACGCACTTCATACGCCCCCCGGACGCCCGCGCGTGATAGGCGCATGCCGCGGGCATGAGCCACCCGCGCCGAGCCCGTGGCAATGTCGCCGGCAAGTCAGTCGCGGGGGCCTTTCAAGCCGCTCAACTGGGCCAGCACCTGCCGCGGGCGGTTGGTGATGATGGCGTCCACCCCGAGCCGTGCGCACAGCTCCACATCCGCGGGGTCGTCGACCGTCCATACATGGACGCGGTTTCCGGCCCGATGCAAACGCGCCACATACCCCGGATTCGCCCGCACGATGCGCATGCTCGGCCCGGCGATCCGCACCCCCGCGGGCAGCCGCCCGTCCCTGTGCCGCGGCGACACATATTGCATCAGATACACCGTCGGCAGCGCCGGTGCCGCCAGCCGTACCCGGCGCAGCGAGCGGGACGAGAAACTCATCACCCGCACCTGGGAGGCGGCACCGGGCGGCGGGGGACGGTCGAGGCCGAAGGTGCGCAGCAGGTCGATCAGCCGCTCCTCCACCTGCCCCGCCCAGCGCGTCGGGTGCTTGGTCTCGATCGCCAACTCCACCCGGCGCTCGGTGTCCGCGACGAGTTCGAGCAGCCGCCGCAAGGTGAGGACCCGGCTGCGTTCGGCCAGGTCGTGGCGTTCGGGCGCCTCGGGGTCGGTGTGCTGGCCCTTCCACGAGCCGAAGTCGAGCGCCGCGAGGTCGGCCAGTTCGAGCGAGGAGACGGCGCCGCGGCCGTTGGACGTACGGTTCACCCGCCAGTCGTGGACGCAGACCAGCTCCCCGTCCGCGGTCAGCCGGATGTCGCACTCCAGGGCGTCGGCGCCGTCCTCGATGGCTTTCCGGTACGCGGCGAGCGTATGTTCTGGTACATCCTCGGAAGCACCCCGATGGGCGACGACCTGGACAGGTCGCTCTTCCGGGTACGCCTCCGGGACCGCGCGCGCATGTGTCACCGGTTCATGGTGCCACCGCCTCGCCGGCGGCATCGCGAACCGGGCCCCCGCGCACGCGCCACGGACATGCACAGCTACCGCTTACGGCGGTCCGACACGCCGTGGGAAATGCTGTGTTCGCCCCACTACCCTGTCCTGACCCGAGGAGAAACGCTGTGAGCACCGAGAACGAAGCCGGATCCGCCCCGGCTGCGGAGTCGGCAGCGACCGCGCCCGACGGTGCCGCGCCCGACAGTGACTCGGCGGCACAGGCCCCTGCTCCTCCGGCGGCCCCGCCGGCGCCCGCGGCATCTGCCGCGCCCGCCGACGCGCCCCGGACCGAGGTTCTTCCCGCGCAGGCGCCCCCGCCCGTGGGCCCGCCGTCGCCGTACGGCCCGCCGCCGGCCGCGCTCGGCCCGCAGACACCGCCGGTGCCTTCTGCCGCGCCCTACGAGCAGGGCGGGCACAGCGGTTACGAGGCGCCGAAGCCGACGGCGTACGAGCCCCCGGCGCAGCCGCAGCAGCAGCCCGCGCACGACGCCCCGCCCGCCGCGCCGGTCGTACCGGCCCAGGCGCAGGCGTATCAGCAGCAGCCGGCGTACGGCAGCACCGAGCAGACGCCGCAGGCGCCCGCGTACGGGGCGGAGCAGCCGTCACAGCGGTCCGCGTACGGCGCCGAGCAGCCCGCACACGCCCCCGCGTACGGCGCCGAGCAGCCCGCACACGCCCCCGCGTACGGCGCCGAGCAGCC
>NZ_JAJSYW010000058.1:6061-40309 GCF_036815005.1 Streptomyces sp. IBSBF 2435
CGCACACGCACCGGCCTACGGCGCCGAGCAGCCCGGCTACGCCTCGGACCAGCAGCAGGCGCCCCGGGACCCTTACGCGGTCCCGGCCACCCCGGCGTACGCCACCGGCGGCCAGCCGCCGCAGACCCAGCCCGGTTACGGCGGGGGCGGCCCGGAGGGCCCGGTGTGGGGCGCGCCCGTGCCGGTGCCGCCGGACGGCGGCCGCAAGCGCCGCGGCTTCGGCGGCCTGGTCGCCGCGGTATTGGTGGCGGCGCTCGTCGCCGGCGGTGTCGGCGGCGGCATCGGCTACTGGGCGGCCGAGCACAACGACAACGACACGACGTCCTCCACCACCGTCTCCGACACCGGCAGCCAGAAGGCGCTCAACCGGGCGCCCACCTCGGTGGCCGGCATCGCCAACAAGGCGCTGCCGCGCGTGGTCACCATCAAGGCCAGCGGCAGCCAGGAGAGCGGCACGGGCACCGGTTTCGTCTACGACACCGAGGGCCACATCCTCACCAACAACCACGTGGTGGCCCCCGCGGCCAACGGCGGCAAGCTGACGGTGACCTTCTCCAACGGCAAGACGTACGACGCCACCGTCGTGGGCCGCGCCCAGGGCTACGACGTGGCAGTGGTCAAGCTCAAGGACGCCTCGGGCGTCACGCTCACCCCGCTGCCGCTGGGCAACTCCGACCAGGCCGCGGTCGGCGACGCCACCATCGCGATCGGCGCGCCCTTCGGCCTGTCGGGCACGGTGACCACGGGCATCGTCAGCGCGGTCCACCGCCCGGTGGCCTCCAGCGACGGCCAGGGCTCGGCGTCCTCGTACATGAGCGCCATCCAGACCGACGCGTCGATCAACCCAGGCAACTCCGGCGGCCCGCTGCTCAACGCGAACGGCGCCGTCATCGGCATCAACTCCGCGATCCAGCCCGGCGGCGCCACCCAGCCCGGCAGCCAGGGCGGCAGCGTCGGCCTCGGCTTCGCCATCCCGATCAACCAGGCCAAGCGCGTCGCCGACGAGCTCATCAAGACCGGCCAGCCGGTCTACCCGGTCATGCAGGTCAGCCTGGACGGCCAGTACCAGGGCGACGGCGCCAAGATCGGCGCGACCAGCGACTCCGTCCAGGCCGGCGGCCCCGGTGCGCTGGCCGGCCTCAAGCCCGGTGATGTGATCACCAAGTTCGACAACACGATCGTCGACAGCGACGAGACCCTGATCGGCGAGATCTGGCAGCACCAGCCCAAGGACAAGGTCACCGTCGTCTACACCCGCAACGGCACCGCCCACACCACCACGGTCACCCTCGGCGCCCGCAACGGCGACTCCCCCCAGTAAGCTGTCCCCCGCACGCCCAGGACCCCACCCGGGGTCCCCCGGCGCTGCGGGGAGGCTTGCCCGAGCGGCCGAAGGGAACGGTCTTGAAAACCGTCGTGGCAGCGATGTCACCGTGGGTTCAAATCCCACAGCCTCCGCGTAAGTAGTGAACGTGNGGGGCCCGCGACGGTGAAGGCGAGGCAGGCGGCGAGCGCGCCGAGCAGCGCGGTGGGGGGGGGGGGGGGGGGGGGGGGCGGGAGGGGGGGGGCCCCCCCCCCCCCCCCCCCGGCACGTGCGTCCCGCCTGTGTGCCACCGAATCCCGCTGATGACCAGCGCGTGTGGTCAACCTGTGGTCAGGTTTCGCGGGTGCGGCCCAGGGCTACGCTCTGCTATCCCTGCTGGTCGGCGAGAGCCTTGCTGATCAGTTCGTTGGCCCGATGCTGAACGCCGCGGAGGATCTTCGCGTAGAAGCGGAAGAGGACGGCGACGCTGTGCCCGGCCCGCCGGGCGGCTTCCACGGGGTCCACGCCCGCCTTGATCCACAGGGATATGCCGGCCTGGCGCAGGCAGTACGGCACGTCGGCGAGCGGGGTCGCCACCTCTTCGACGGAGAGCACCTTCTCGCGTGCCGCCTGCCACAGCTCGGTGTACTCGGTGGAGCGGACGCGTCCGCCGCCGGCGGCGCGGAAGAGACGTCCGTCGGCTGCGGTGCCGTAGACCTTCATATGCTGGCGCAGCATACGGACGAGGACCGGCGGGATCGGCACCGATCTGGTTGCCTTGCGTGCCCGCCGTTTGAGTCCGCGCTTTTCATACGGCTTCCCGTCGTCGGTCCAGCCTGACCCGACTTCCGGCCGGGATTCGGCGAGGACGAGTTCTCCCCAGGCCTCCTCATCACCCTCGTCCGGCAGGACGCACGATCTCTTGCCGAGCGCGGCGGCTTCGGAGGGGCGCATGGCGGCGTAGTAGAGACAGCCGAAGAAGGCTTCCAGGTGTTCTCCGCGGGTGCCCTGCAACCCGACGGCCCGGATAAGGGCGCGGGCAAGATCCGGCTCCGGCACGTGGCGGAAGTCGACCTCGTCGTCGGTGTCCGGCGGATCCCAGTCAATACGGGACAGCGGGTTCACGGTGAGCAAGTCGCGTTCGACGGCGTAGCGCAGGGCGTTGTTCAGCGTGGTCCGCCTGCGCCGGAAGGTATTGTCCGCTGCGGCCGTACCGTCGAGTTTGAGTGACAGTGCGGTCAGCGCGGCCCGCATCCTCTCCGAGGTGCCTAACTCCGCTACCTTGAGGGAGTTTTTAGCGACCCAGGCCAGGGCCGCCGACTCTTCGTCGGGTACGGCTTGGACGTCCTTCCGCGCGGCCACGCCCGTTTCTGTGCAACACATCTGGAAGGCCCATGTGCGCAGCGCCTTCCTGAGGAGCACGCGATCCGGCATCGTCTTGTCGGAAGAGACGAGAACGAGGGTCACTATGGTCAGGGATTCCGCGATGCCGGCGCGGTGCTTGGCAGCGGCTCGCGGCCACTTCATGAGGGCGTAGGCGCAAGCGTGGTCGTACCAGGTTGGCGATGTCCGCTCACGTAACTCACTCGCGGGCAGGCCCGTCTCAGTGTCGAACTGCTCGCCGCGTCGAACGGCGGACATGAGCTCCGAGCGTCTGCCGTCTGCGAGCGGGGAGTTGGCGAAGACTTCGTAGTGGATCTCAGGACCTACGCGCCAACGCAGTTGGAAGGGCGAACTCTTGCTCGGGCGGCTCCGGACGCTCCAGATCCGCACGTCGTAGGTCAACATGTGGCTCCTCCGCCCGGGCGCGCGCCACGTGGACGCGCACCCGGGATCTGGGTTCAGTCGGATAGGTCCTGGCAGTTGGTCGCCCACCAGGAGTCGAGGTCGCTGCGACGCACGCGGATCTGACCATTGGGGAGGCGGACGCACTTGGGCGCCTTGCCGCGGGCGCGCATCCGGTAGAAGGCCGAGCGGGACATGCCGATCTCGTCGAGGACGTCGGGCAGCTTGAGGCTCGGCTGATGGACAGGCGGCCTTGGGCCGCCGGGCCTGCGGCTGCCCCGGGGCGGCGGGGGTGTGCTGTGGGCCATGCTGGTGGCACCTCCTGTGCCTTCGGTGGGACGGAGGGCCGGAGCAGCGGGCGTCCTTGGCCGGTTGGCCGCTGCTCCGGGCGGGGTCAGGCGGGCGGGTCGGTCTCGGGTGTCACCGTGGTCGTGGCGACCAGGGAGACGACGCCGTCCGGGTCGCCCTCGAAGACGGTCTCCATCCACTCCCAGGTCTGTTCGGCGCCGAGGGGAGTGAAGCCGAGGGAGCGGAGTGCGGCGGCGCGGTCGTTGAGGGTCGGGATGCCGGCGGCGATCGGGAACGGGACGTGCGGCCAGCGGGCTTCGTCGGGCAGTGCGACGAAGATCTGCCATTCGGTGCCGTCCCAGGAGTGGATCATGTGGGCGCGCAGCGGGGCCTGTTGTGTCATGGGTCAGCTCGCGTGCAGGAAGCCGTGGGTTTCGGCGTGGCGTATGAGGTGGCGGAGGGCGCGTTCGGCGCATTCGCCGTATGCGTAGGCCGTGTTGGCGAGGGCGGCGGGGTCGTCCTCCTGGGCACAGGCCAGGAGCCGGGCGCGGAGGTCGGCGAGGTCGCGGGCGCCGGCTGCGGTGGTGAGGGACTGGCTCAGGTCCGGTAGGTCGGCGGGGTCGAGGACGTACAGGCCGTTACGGTCGCGCGGGAGTTCGACGTGACGGGGGCGGTCGCTGCGGAGGACGGCTTGAACCGCGGCGGCGGTGCCGTGGGCGTAGCCGAGGGCGGCGTTCTCGTACAGCTCGGCGGTGTGGTGTTCGAGGACCATGTAGAGGTCGCTGAGCTGCCAGAGGGCTTCGTCGTGCGGGCGTACGGGCTCGGCGCCAGTGGTGGTGACGCGGCCGGGCACGGAGACGATGCGGGCCGGGTCGGTGGTGCGGGCGGTGAGTTGGGCATGCTGGTGGGCGGCGCGAAGTTGGCGGGCGGCGGCGCCGAGGGCGTACACGCTGTCGGTGAGGCTGAGGTGCCAGGCCGGGGCGGTGTCGGGCATGGGGGTCCTCCGTTGCTTGGTGGGGGTCAGGCCAGGCTTCGCAGGGCGGCGGGGAGGTCGCCGTCGAGGGCGGCGAGGCGCTGTTCGATCGCCTGCCAGGAGTCGGTGTCGATGGCCATCAACCCGGCTATGGCGGTGGCGCTTTGGCCGAGCTGGAGAGCGGTGAGGATGTCGCGGACCTCGGCGGCGGCCATGAGGGAGATCCGGGGCGGTGTGGTGGGCATGGTGGCTCCTGTCGGGTCAGTTGCCGGAGGTGGGGATGGCGTCGCGAAGCGCGGACATGATCTGGTCGATGGACGGCGCGGCGCTGGTGCGGGCGAGGTAGAAGCCGAAGAGCAGGGCGACGATCGCGGCTCCGGCGCCGACAACGCGGTAGCGCATGAGGAGCGCCAGGAGGGCGCCGAACAGGACGATCGCCGAGATGCTGAATGCCATGGCGGTGCCTTTCTTGACGGTCAGCGGGTGCCCTCGCGGTGGAGGCGGGTGGCGGCGTTGTAGAGGTGTCGGCCGACGCGGACGCGCTGTCCGTATCCCTTGCAGCGGCGGCACTCCCGGCCGCGGATGATCCGGCCGCGCCGGTTCTGCCGCACCTTGAAGCCGAACCCGCCGCACCTGCGGCAGACTCCGAGCGGGCTGACCGCGCAGAGAGCCGCGTAACAGAGCGTCGCCACGATGGCGAGGGCTATAGCGGAGACGAGCGGAGACATGAGAGCCCCTTCCAGGGCGGAAAGAGGGTGCGTGAAATGAGCCGCGCTAGTGACTAGTTGGCTGCTCAGGAGTGCTCTTTGGTGCTAGCGGGGGTGCTAGGTCTAGCGGGTGCCGGCGCTAGGCCACACGGCTAGGCGGCGGCGGTGCCGTCGTCACGACGGGTGATGGCGTCGAGTACGTCGGCCCGCCGGACTCCGCGGCGGTTGGCACCCTTGCCGTCCTCCGTCGTGCCCCAGACTTGGACCGTGCGGATGCCGTACGGCTTGAGCGCGGCGGCCAGTTGCTCAGGGCTCCAATGGCTGTAGACGTCCGGGCGGAGTTCGGTGAGGCGGGCGATGACGTCCTCGCTCCACGCTTTCGCCTTGCCGGACGGCAGTGCAGCGGCGACGTCGGCGAGGAGGTCGTACGACGCGGACGCGTCGGGCTCGGGTCGCTCGCCCACGGCGTGACCGGTGAGCAGGCCGGCCTGCTGGCGCAGGGCGCGGACGCGCAGGGCCAAGGCGTCGGCAGTCGGTGCGTTGACCTCGACACAGCGCACGATGCGGGCGTCGGCACCCTCTCCGACGAACCAGGCAATGCCTTTGTCGCCCCACGCGAGCGTGTTGGCCCGGATGCCGCGCTTGTACGAGCCGGTGCCGAGAACCATGTCGTTCTCGATCTGGCCCATGATCTTGAGGCACCAACGGACCGTGGCGTTCGCGGAGATGCCAGTCGGCAGCGACTTCGAGTCGGGCCGCTGGGTGGCCAGGAGCAGCGTGATCCCCAGCGCCGGGCCGCGCTTGACCAGGTCGGTGCAGTGCTCTTCGAACTCGGCGCCGCACTTGAGGTGTTCGAACCACTTCTGGCACTCGTCAGCCCCGACGATGATCGGGTGCAGGCCGAGTTTGCGCATGTCCGCGAGGGCGGAGGTGACCTTGGACTCCGGACACAGGCCCTTGGGCAACTCGCGAATGACCTTCGCCCGCCGTCGCAACTCGGTCCGCAGCTCGCGCAGATCGGCGAGGGCGTACGCGATGTCCTCGTCCTCCTCGCCCGCCCGGTAGCGGTGAGCGACGTGCGCGAGCGCGGACAGGTCACCCGTGCCCTTGAGGTCGTACGCGTGGATCTCGGCCCGCAGGTCCATGCAGGCGATGAGCAGGACGAGCCGGAGCAGGAACGTCTTGCCCATCCGCGGCACGGCCCCGACGATCCCGGAGACGTACATCAGCGACTGCGACACCCATCGCCCGCGCTGGTCGGTCGCGAACGGTTGTGCCTTGAACAGGTCCAGCGGCTTGGCGTCCAGCAGCGCCCACTGCGGTTGCCGGGTCCGGGACATGTCCTGGTCGCCGACCCAGAGGCGAAGCCGTCCGGTGTGCTCGTCAGGCTCGGCCTCCGGCCATACGCAGCCGAGCGGGCGCCGCAGCCCGGACGCCAGCCGTTCGCGGCGGTCGATCACGTCGGCGACGGTGACGCCGTACGGGAGGTCGCCCTCCGCGAGCCAGCCGGGGCCGTCGCGGGTGATGGGCGCGGTGAAGGCGAAACCGGGGCCGCCCTTGGACTGCGCCTGGTTGATCGCGGGGATGCCGAGCGCACCGAGGGCTCGCAGAACGATGTCGCTGGTGAGCTTGGTGGCCTTCGGGATCTCCACAGCCCTGTGGATAACCGGATCATCGGCCGGCTGCCCGAGTCTGCCGAGCCCCATGACCGCTACGGCGGCGGACACGGCGAGCATCCAGGCTGGGGCGAGGACGTACGCCACCAGCGCGGCGACCGGCCCGAGGAAGGACGCGGCGACGCCGACGACCGTACGCCACCGCACCCGGCGGTCGCGCTGGCGCGACAGTTTCAGGTACTCCTCGATGTCCTCGCGGGTGGCCGCTGCCTGCCGCAGCGGCTCCCCCTCGGCGTCGACCAGCCAGCGCAAGACGCCGCCGACGAAGCGGGCGGCACCTCGGGGCGCGCGGAGCGTGAGCTGCAGGGCGTACCAGGGCGCGCGGGCCAGGTGGTACGCGCTGACGTGTCCGGCGTACGCGGTGACGCCCCTCGCGGCGGACTCGAACTCCTGCCGCGACCGCGCCCACGCCGGGACGACCGGCCGCCGCTTCGCGAGGCGTACACGGGCCAGCAGGCCGGGTCCGGTCGGCTCGGAGGCGGGCTTGTCGACCATGGGCGGAGTGCCAGGGCCGGTCGGTACCTCGTCCGGGTGCGGTAATGGACCGCGCCCCGGGTCGTCATGCCTGTCGTGCTTCACTGGCAGTTCCTTCCTTTGCGGGAGGTGTGCCGGGGCCTGGCCCTACCCGCCAAAGCAGCGGTCAGGCCCCGGTGTTGGAGTGGGCGGTGTTCACCGGACGCGGGCCGCGTTCGGTGTCGAGCCGTACGAACACGGTGTGGACGTAGCTCGGCGCGCGGGTCGCCCGCCGGGCTGTTTCGCGGACGGTGAGGCCGTCGGCCCAGCCGGCTTCGATGGCGGCCAGGGCGTCGGCGGTGTTGAGCTTGAGTTGGGGCTGTTCGGGTGATCGGGCGGTGGCGTTCACCGGCGGGAGGTCGGTGAACAGCGGTCGCGGGTAGGAGCGGATGGTGGCCGTCGCACGGGTCATCTGGTCGCGGGCCTGGTCCGCCAGCGCGGACGCGGTTGGGCCGTGCGCCAACTCGGTCCACGGCGAGGGAAGATCGATTACCGCGAGTGCGGCGGCACTACGCCGGGCGGCGAGTTGGCTCAGTAGCTTGCGGCGCTGGTCGCGGTTGTCGCCGACTGATGCGCGAGCAACGGCGACCGATAGACGACGGGTGATCCGCCGCCCCCGTCGCCTGTCCCGGCGCTCCGGGCTGATCTCCGCGAGGCGCGCGGCCAGGGCAACGGCTCGTACGGTCGCCCGGTCGCGGGTGATCTGGGCCGCGTCCCGGTGCCGTTCGGCGATGCCGAGCCGGGAGAGCAGGCGTTCGCGCAACTCCCGTGTCAGCAAGGCCCCGAAGCCGCGTGTGGATGCATCGGGGGTGTGGTGCCGTAACTCGATGCCCATCGCGAGGTGCCAGAGCATCGCCGCCATGACCGGACCGACGAAGGCGCGTACGGTGCCGCCGACCGGACCCGACTCGGCGTACGCCGGGATGATCTGGACCGACGTGATCGCCCAGACCAGCAGCCCCGGGACGCCGGGGGCGGCGTTCGGCCCGTTGAGGTTCTGCCGAGCCGTGAGTGCCGTGGCGAAGAGCGCGAGTTCGGCGGCACCGAACATGGCCGCGCGTTCAGCCGTACCGGCCATGTCGAGGTAGTCGGCGGCGAACCGCCACGACGTGTCGGCGCTGTATGCCGTGCACCCAACTGCCGCGAGAGCGGAGACCCTTACGGCGGGCGTGCCGCGCCTCAACTGCCTTACGGCGTAGAGAACGACGCAGGCAGCGGCGATCGTAGCGCCGACGTACGCGAGGGCTGTGTTCATGACGCCACCCCCGCACCGCGGTTGCCCCGCAACAGCGCGGCCCCGCTGAGCCGTACGGCGTGCAACGCGTCCTGCATGACGAAGTCGTCGTGCTCGACCTCTTCCAGCAGCTCGGCGAGGACGTCGCGGGTGGCGGTCAGGCGGGCAGTGCGGTGCTCGGCGGACTCGCCGGGGCGGCCGAGGAAGAGGTCGCGGAAGTCCTCCGTGATCTCGGGTAAGCCGGGGCCGCCGGGTGCGGGATGGCGACCGGTGGATGGAGGCATGGCCTCTCCTGAGTCCTGAATGGACGGGTGATCCGGCGGGCGTGTGGGTCGCCGGGTGGTGCGTTCAGGCGCGCTAGGGAGTTCGCAAGCAACTGGCGCTTCCCTCCGCCCCCTGTTGCGGGGCCATCCGGGCGCTGTCACGTATCCCTCTTCAAGAGATCCTGTCCTCAGGTCCTCTTTAGGAGTAACGAGACTATGGCGCACTTGCTCTCACTCGTCAAGACCTCTTGAGGACTTGTATGCTGGGGCCGCCCGACGATCAGGACGGTGGCGCACATGGCCAAGGCATACGAGCGGATCGCAGACGACCTACGCGACCGCATCCGCGCAGGTGAGTTGGCCCCCGGCGACCAACTCCTCTCAGAGACCGCCCTCGTGGACAAGTACGGGAAGAGCCTCCCGACGCTGCGCCAGGCGCTGGGATTGCTCCAAGCCGAAGGGCTGATCGAGAAGCATCACGGACGCGGCAACTTCGTCCGGCAGCCGCGTACGCCCGTGCAGCGGACGAACCTCCGCCACCAGTGGGAGAAGGACCGCGCCCGCGAGCCCGAAGAGCGCCGCAAGCAGACCGGTGCCACCGAGCACGACACAGGGCTCGACGTGGGCGACCTGGTATTCCACGCGGCATACGACCAGGTCGAAGCGGGCGAAGAACTGGCCGGGATCTTCGGCGTACCGGTCGGCACGGTCATGGTGGAGCGCACCTACCGCACTCGCTACCAGGCCGAGCAATACCCGTTCAGCCTGGTCGACTCCTACCTCGTGCGGGACGTGGTCGGGGTGAACCCCGATCTCCTGGACGCCGCCAACGAGCCGTGGCCCGGCGGTACGCAGAGCCAGCTCCACACGGTCGGCATCGAGTTGGGCCGGATCGAGGAGCGCGTCGTGGCCCGCCCGCCGGCGGCGGAGGAGGCCGAGGAACTGGGCCTACCGCCGGGTACGTCGCTGATCGTCCTCGGCAAGACGTCGTACGACACCGCCGGGCGCGTTGTCGAGCACTCCTTCGTCCGTCTGCCGGGCGACCGCACGGTAATGACCTTCACCACCAACCTGGAAAGGTGGTGATCGGCGTGCCGGTCCGCCGCATCGACGTCATCACGGCTGTTCACGCGCCCTCGGCGCGCTTCCTCGCGGACGCGTACAAGTCGCTCTGCGCGCAGGAGTTGCCGGACGGCTGGGAGTGGCACTGGATTGTCCAGGAGGACGGCTTCGGCGACGCTGTACGCCCCCACGTCCCCGACGACCCCCGGGTGAGCTTCTCCCAGGGGCGCCCCGGCGGACCGGGCGTGGCCCGCACGATGGCGCTTGCGCGCGCGGCCGGCCCGTACGTCAAAGTCCTCGACGCCGACGACCAGTTGACCCCGGGTGCCCTCGCCCGCGACCTGGCCATCCTGGAAGCCGACCCAGCTCTCGGCTGGGCGACCTCCCGCGTCGTGGACCTGCTCCCCGACGGCTCGACGGCCGGCTTCGACGCAGACCCGGAGGACGGTCCCCTCGCGAGGGGCGTCGTCTTCGACTTCTGGAAGGCCAACGGCTACCGTGCCCAGGTCCACCCGGCGACCCTCTTCATCCGCCGCGACCTCCTCCTGGCCCTAGGCGGCTGGATGGCCCTCCCGGCATCCGAGGACACCGGCCTCCTCCTGGCCCTCAACGCCGTATCGCCCGGCTACTTCACCCGCGAATACGGCCTCCTCTACCGCAAGTGGGAGGGCCAGACCACGGCCCAGACCACCCACACCGACGAGGCTGAACGCGACGCGCGCATGGCCGTAGTGGAAGGAAGAGTAGAAGCTCTGACCGACTACGCATGGAAACATCTGGATTGAGTGGATACTACCCGCGAACATGAGGTGACGAATGCCTGACTTGATTTACGTGTCTGAGCGTAAAATTTATGGGCGTCTAGGGATGCGAGCCGCCGCCCAGAGGGGCATACAGGGAACGATAAAGATCCCTCAGTTCGCGGATGTAACAAGCTCGGCAACCTGGAATGATTCGGAGTCATCGGCGTCTCATGCGTTGGTTGAAAAAGCTAGGCAAAAGATCGAGCGAGAACTGTTTCCCGTTGACTTAACCGAGACGAACCTGCTTCCCAATCAGTGGATAAGATTCGACCTGGCAATGGCACAGGTTGCAGTGCACGAGGATAGTGGTCGACCGCCTGAGGACGTCGCTCTATTCGTGGGGAGCGTGTCAGATTCTTCAGTTGAGCGGGCGCGTGATATACGGGTATTACTGTGCGGATCCGTTCGTCATCTACGCACTCACGCGATATCAGGTGGTCGGATGGGATCGGATACCACCTGGCTTCACGACATGATCCTAGAAGTGGAAGATCGAGAAGAGAGTGGCGTAAATGTAATCCCGGAGTTTCTGGGCGAGATCCTGCCGATCCGTAAGAGTCAGCGGCTGATGGAATCGACGGTGCAGGGTCTCTATGGGTGGCTTGATCGTCGTTACCCACTTTCGACGCGCGGTCGGCTCCGCGGTCACGCCGTCGTGCTTATGGACATTGATGACTCTTCGTGGGTCGATCGACTTGTAGTAGCTACTCCCCTGTATGTCGAGGCGCTGCCCAAGGAAACCTCTGATTCCCGATCCCGGAGGTCCATCTGGAATCGAAACTCTGGCGGGGGAACGCTATAGCCGGCACGTTATGGTGCCATCAAGTCGGCCCGCACCTGCGTCTTGATCTCGTGAATGATTGAAAATAGCTCATCGCGGAGCTCCCAGGCGCGCTGGTCGATAATTACTCCTTTAGTCGGCCCTGCCTCATCTGGTTGGCGCCCTATAATGGAAGTCACACGTGAGGCGAAATTTGCGTACGGTGCTTCAAATTTCGTTATAAGCTTCCTTACTTCACTGCTCCAGTAGAACTCCGATGCGGCCAAGGAAACCGGTGGAGTGATCACATCCCACGGGCGGTCCCCCATGAGAGCGCGAGCCTTGTTTCGCACTTGAAGGCGAGAAGTTGTAGCTCCCGCATTTATTTCACCGATGGTTCGTTCGAGGGTATGTAGCCACACGCCGAGATTTTCGTAGCTCTTCTTTAATTCCTCGCGGGTCCGGCGTCTTTGGTCAGCCAAAAACTGGAGCTCGTACTGCCGCTCAAATAGTTGTTTGCTTGTCTCGAAGTGTCGCTCAATCATGGCTACGTCGTGTACTGTTCCGCGGGCTGAGAGTATGTAACCGAGGCGAGTGCCGATAGTAAGAGCGAGGAGCGCTGTGGCCAGATTGACTATGACGGATACATTGTCATTTGACATGGGGATCCTAGTTTTTTCCTTCGATGCCTTGGGTGAGCATCCTGCTGCGTAGGTTAGGAATTCACAGGAACTTCGTAAACAATCTCGCAAAGGCCGGCGGGGACGACGATGTCCGCAGACTCGACGGGGCGGCCGTCTTCGGCGTAGTAGGTGCGCACGATGTGCGTGACCAGCGTGCCCTTCTGGACGCCCAGGAGCGTGGCCTCCTCCAGGCTCGCCGTCCGTGGCTCGGGCCGCTCCACCGCCCGCGTGACGGTGACGCCGATCTCCGCCATCCGGCGGACGACGCCCACGCCCGCGTGCGGGCCGGCTTCCGGGAGGACGACGAGCGTGCCGGCCGTCAGGGCGTAGGGCTCCCAGCTGGTCGAGAGCTGGACCGGCTTGCCGTCGGCGAGGAATTCGTAGGCCGTGCGCACGCACAAGTCGCCCTCAGCGAGACCGAGCCGGGCGGCGATGTCAGCCGGGGCCGGCACCTTCGCGTCGGTCCGGCTCTCCCACGACCCGCGCCGCCCGAGTGCTGCCATGTCCGCGGCGAAGGGCGAACCGCCCGCCTGCTCACGGTAGATGGACCGCACCATCCGCAGCCGCTCGCGCGGCTCAGCGACGTACGTACCCGAACCCGCCCGGCCCTCCAAGGTGCCCAGGGAGATCAGCAACTCCTGCGCCCGCCGGATGACGTTCTCGCCGACCCCGTACGCCTGGCCAAGCTCGGCGCGGGACGGCAGCCGGTCGCCTGGCGACCATTCGTGGCTCGCGATGCGCTCGCGCAGCACGTCGGCGACGCGGAGATACGGCGGCTGATCAGGCATGTGGACAATCTAGTCCACTAGCTCTAATCTAGTTAACTAGCATCACTGAGGGTGCTCACTTGGCAACGGAGGACGCCTTGTGCCGCCACGCGACGCCCGCATCGCGGACCTCTCCGCGCGCCTTACCGCCGCAGGCCTGGCGCCTGAGCAGAAGGAGTATGCCGACCGCACGCTCGTCGAGGCGCAGGTCCCGGACGAGTTTGCGGAAGAGAACTGGCCCGAGGTCCTCGCAGCGCTGGGAACAGCCGATTCGTTCGGCTCCACCGACCGCGGCGAGGCAGGCCGGTACCTCTGGGCCGCCTTCCACCGCACGAAACAGTCGTAGGAGATGACCACCGTGCTCCACC
The DNA here is from genome assembly GCF_036815005.1 of Streptomyces sp. IBSBF 2435. NCBI lineage: Bacteria > Bacillati > Actinomycetota > Actinomycetes > Kitasatosporales > Streptomycetaceae > Streptomyces > Streptomyces sp. IBSBF 2435. Next base: position 19,247 of record NZ_JAJSYW010000058.1, read on the forward strand.
GCATCCGAAGAGCCGCGGACTGGTTCGTCCAGCAGCTCTTCCCCACTACAGCCGGCACCCCCCAACGCCCGCCGACCACAGCGCCATTCGGCCTGGCAGCCAGTACCCCGGCTCGACGGACGTTACGGTTCCACGCGCCGGCGCCGCACTTCTGGACGGACGAGGGGCCGTTGCTGCGCCCGTACGTCCTGAGCGCCGAGGAGTGGACCCGGCGCCGACGTGAGAGCCGGGCGAGGGCGGTGATCTGCCCCTCATGACCGCCCGCCACGAGCAGGTGGCCGACGACCTGCGCCGATTGATCACCGCGGGCACTTTCGCGGTCGGCGACCGCCTGCCACCCGAGACCCGGCTCGCCGGCCGGTACGGCGTCAGCACGCCGACGCTCCGTGACGCGCTGGAAGTCCTGCGCGCAGAGGGCCTCATCGCCAAATTCCAGGGCCGCGGCAACTTCGTTCGCCAACCGCCCGAGCGGCTCACGTACCCGAACAGCGCCATAGCCCTTCGCATGACGACCAGTTCCGCCGACGCCACAGCAACAGGTCATCTGGCCAGAAGGCTTGGCACGCCGGAGGGCGCACCGCTTACCGAGTACGTGTGCCTGAGCCATCGCGACGACTCGCCGCAGGTCCTCACGCACGTCTATGTCCCTCGTACCGCCTCACCGTTGCCCGCAGCCTCCCCCTGGGGAGACGACCTGGTCACCGCCACTGCCGCACCCGCGACGACCAGTAACGACCAGGTCACCGCGCGGTTTCCCACCTCCGTGGAAGCGCAGTCGCTGCGCATCAGCACCCGCACGCCCGTCCTCGCGATCGAGCGCACCTTCACCACCGCTGACGGCCGGGCCGTCGCGTACGCGCTCCTCGTCCTTCCCGGCGATCGGGCGGAAGTCGCCCTCGCCATCCCCATCGACTCCGACCAGGAAGCTCAGCAATGACCGAAGTCCCGGAGACCCATCCCTACGAGCCACCCGAAACGCGAATCGCCCCTGTTACGTCGCTGCGCCTTCTGCCCTGGCAAGGTCCCGACGGACGCCCCGCCATCCTGAACGGCGACGGAGGGTACGTCTCCCGTCTCGCCGACCAGGTCGAGGAGGCGCAACTCGGCTCGGCCCGAGCCGTATTCGACCTCGCCCCTGTCGTTCTGGACAACATCGGAGCCAGCACTAAGGAGGTACGTTTCGCGGCGCGACGGCTCCGCGAATCTCTCGGTGACGTGCTGAGGCTCGCCGAGTGCCGGCGCGCGTGTGGTGCCGCACAGGCCCGAAAGTTCACGTCGCCACACGTGAAGCGGTGGACCTACAACACCCGTTGCGTCAGCGAGGCACGCCACGAACTGCGCCGCGTACTCGACGCATGGGGCCTGGACGACCTGGCCGACCGCGCAGAACTCGTCCTCTCCGAGCTGCTCACCAACGCTGTCCGCCACACCGTCCCCCCTCCCGACTGCGAGATCGAGACGCGGTACGAGCTGCTGCCGGCCGGCGTACGCATCGAGGTCCACGACGCCGACGAGACCCGGCCGGCGGCGCAGATCCCGTCGGCGGAAGAGGAGAGCGGGCGTGGCCTCGCCCTTGTCGACGCGCTGACCGGTGCGCGCTGGGGAGTCGGAGATCGGATGGGCATCGGAAAGCTGGTATGGGCAGTGCTGGAACGGGACGCCGACGAAGCGCCGTCCCCGCGCAAGGAGGAGATCGGGAAGTGAACAAGGCCCTGACCTGGACCATAGCCACGACGACCGGTGACACGGTCACCGGCTATCTGCCGACCTGGGCGGACGACGATCCGACCGCCACGGACGTGCCCCCCGATCAACTCCCCGTATCGCTCGCCGACGTCAGCCACCGAGCTGACTTCGACGGCCAACTCCTCGCCGTCCACAACCCCGCGTCGCCGAACGGCATCAGCGAGGGGACGGAGGAGCGTGTCCTGTGTGGCGTTCTGGTCTGCGACCCCTACGCCGAAAGTCCGGACCCGCGCGTCCCCGTCGTCAACGTGGCCATCGTTGACGACTACTGGATCAACCACCTCGACCCGGACGGCCTCGCCGAGGTCGTCGCCAAGCTACGAGCCCAGGCGGATCGCCTCGACCACGAGATACGTCCCCAACTCGTCGCCGCCCGAGCCGATTGGGCTGCTCGCCACACGGCCTGAACGCACCGCTCCCTCCGCCTGCCGCGCACCCCGCGCGACGTCGGAGGGTGCAGTGCGTTCAGGCGTCGGTGCCTACGGCAGCGTCTCGGCGTCGACCCGCGAGAAGATGAGGTCGCTCTCGCCGTCGACCGGCCCGCGCCAGCGGATCGGCACTGCGGCCGGACCGCGAAGAGCCGTGGGATACGTAGCTGCCGCGTACTCGTTCGCCAGTCGATAGACGTGGAAGCCACGCTCCCGCATCGTGTCCAGCAGCTCTTCGACCGAGTCGCCGAGTTGAGCCATACGGTCGGGTGTCACCTCGACGGTGACCTCGGCGTCGGGGCGTAGCCGGTCCAGCAGCGGGGCCATGCCGCGTACGACGCTGCCCTCCGCGCCCTCCACGTCCACCTTGATGACGCGGGCCTTCGCGATCTCGTCCTCTTCGAGCACATCCGGCAGCGGGAAGGCCTCTATGTCGAAGGTCGACTCCACCGGCCCGTCCCACGGGACGATGCTGTTCGCGCCCATGTTCGCGGAGCTGGAGAGGATGAAGGTCAGCGTCTGCTGCTTGTCGGAGACCGCGGTCTGGGCGATGCGGATGTTCTCGCAGCCGTTGAGGGTGGCATTCTGCGCCAGCAGCCGCGTGAAGTCCTGCGACGCCTCGACCGCGACGACCCGTCCCTGCGGGCCGACCAGACCGGAGGCCAGCACGCTGAAATAGCCGATGTTGGCGCCGACGTCCACGAAAGTGTCCCCGGGCTTGAGTCGGCGTTGGAGCCACCGCGTCATCCGGGGCTCCCACACCCCGAACAGGTACAGGTACCGCTGGATGAGGTCCTGCGTATCGACGGCGAAGCTCGCGCCGACCGCGGTCCCGGTCACCCGCTTTCGCGGCTCGTCGCGGAGCCGCGGATTGAGGTAGCGGCCGGCCAGCGCTCCCGCGCCGAGCGCCCCGGGTGCGTTGCGCACGTACCACCGCCCCAGCGTGACCAGGGCCTCTGATGTGGGGCTGCTCATCCGATCGCCTCTCCGCCGCCTACCTCGCCGCACGGTAGCACCGAGCCCCCGTGGCCCCTCTAAAATCCTCAAGACGTCTTTACGACTCGTCGGCGGGGGATGGCCTTGGACACGTCCGATCAGCTCTTAACGATCCTGGCCGTCCTGCTCGGCGCCATGACCACGTACGTGACGAACTACTGGACCGAGCGGCAACGCATCCGCCGTGAGCTGGTGACCCGCTGGGACGGCAAGAAGCTCGACGCGTACGAGAACTACGTCGACCGCGTCCGCGCGGCCGTCTTCCTGGCGGTCGAGCTGTACGAGCACCGCGAGGGCATACGGGCGAGTGACGACCCGGAGCCGCAGCTCCGCGTCCAGCTCGTCGACGCGATCCGCCTGCAAGGCCGCGCCTTCGAGCGCATCATGCTCCTGGCCGGCGACGAGGTGATCGAGGCGGCCCACGACCTCAACGCCGCCTCCCGCGCGGTCGACTGGCAGGCGACGGGCAGGACCCCCGGCGCCCTGGACGACTGGCGCGACCGCAACCGCGCGGTCTTCGCGGCGATCAACACCTTCCACGAGGCGGCCCGTGTGGACCTCGGCGTCAGCGGCTCGGTGACGGGTGACGTCCACCCGGAGCGGGACCTGCTGCTCCCGCCAGTTCGCCAGCCCGGTGATAACTGATGCGTGGGCTCGGGGGCGAAGCTGCCCGGCAGCACGACCGAGGGGTGACCGAAATGCCGGAGTCTCGCAAAGTAAGTAAAAACCGCTCCTCCGCGTCGTAGAGTCCCTGGTCAGCTCCTGTGCTCCCCGCACCCGCGGGGCTGTTCCCACCGCGCTGAGCGGATTTGATCGAATCCGCAGGTGCTCCCCGCACCCGCGGGGCTGTTCCCCCGCTGGCGGACGCCGTGCTCCGGAGCAAGCGGTGCTCCCCGCACCCGCGGGGCTGTTCCCTCCCAGACCTGCGGCGTGATCTTTCGGTTCTCGTGCTCCCCGCACCCGCGGGGCTGTTCCCCACGGCTCCGCACCGGCCCTCTTCATCGTGTTGTGCTCCCCGCACCCGCGGGGCTGTTCCCTCCCTCGCGCTGGGCACGGGCGCGGTGGTCGCGTGCTCCCCGCACCCGCGGGGCTGTTCCCTGGTGCACGTCGGCGACGCTGAGGTCCATCACGTGCTCCCCGCACCCGCGGGGCTGTTCCCCAGCAGCGGTTCCTGGACACCGTCGAGGTGTCGTGCTCCCCGCACCCGCGGGGCTGTTCCCACCAAGATCAAGGCTCCGGGACTCATCGGTGCGTGCTCCCCGCACCCGCGGGGCTGTTCCCCTCTACACGCACTCGCGTGGGACCGAGGCCCAGTGCTCCCCGCACCCGCGGGGCTGTTCCCCGGGCCACGGCCTGGGTGACGTAGTCCAGGGCGTGCTCCCCGCACCCGCGGGGCTGTTCCCCCGGAGTAGTTCGGCTCCCACCACGTGTTGTTGTGCTCCCCGCACCCGCGGGGCTGTTCCCTAGCCGTTTCTGGAAACACAAGGGGCGTCTCCGTGCTCCCCGCACCCGCGGGGCTGTTCTCACTGGTTCGCCTTCGGGTGGGACAAGCCGATCGGTGCTCCCCGCACCCGCGGGGCTGTTCCCTTCTGCGTTGACGTGCCGTTTTCCTCGGCGGCGTGCTCCCCGCACCCGCGGGGCTGTTCCCTGCTGCTGCTCGCCGGGCAGCAGGTGCTCCGGGTGCTCCCCGCACCCGCGGGGCTGTTCCCACCATGAAGATCTTCGGCAGGGAACCCGCCCTGTGTTCCCCGCACCCGCGGGGCTGTTCCCGGGCGCGACTGCCCCTCGATCGGGGCCGTCGTGTGCTCCCCGCACCCGCGGGGCTGTTCCCCCGAGGTTCGCCGGTGCGGTCCACCCGGCGAAGTGCTCCCCGCACCCGCGGGGCTGTTCCCTCCGGCCACCGCATCCACAGGCTGCTGCCAGCGAGCTCCCCGCACCCGCGGGGCTGTTCCCTTCATCCCAGACCCTCGACCACCCGAGCGCCGGTGCTCCCCGCACCCGCGGGGCTGTTCCCGGGTTCGCCGGGCTCGGCGGTCGGTGGCTCCTGTGCTCCCCGCACCCGCGGGGCTGTTCCCATGCCGGACGGCAAGGTGATGGCGTACCAAGTGTGCTCCCCGCACCCGCGGGGCTGTTCCCGATCTACAGTGCGCTCACCGAGCTGGCCGGCGGTGCTCCCCGCACCCGCGGGGCTGTTCCCGGCGTGGAGTCCGCACCCCTCCCGATCGGCGTGTGCTCCCCGCACCCGCGGGGCTGTTCCCATCCTCGAACTCGCCCCCGACTACTACGGCTAGTGCTCCCCGCACCCGCGGGGCTGTTCCCCACGCTTCGTACAGCGGCTCGTCGCTGCAGCCGTGCTCCCCGCGCCCGCGGGGCTACGGCGCCCGGGAGATGGTCCGAAGGCGTCGCGCCTGCGGACCGTCGGCGGTACACGACGGTGCGGCGGTCGATTCGGTGGCGCCGCGGCCTCCCGCGGCACGAGTGGCGACCCCACAACGAGATCGATTGAACGCCCTCTTTCGATCAAAAATGGTCAATTTCGGCCAGTTCGTCAGATCATCACCCCGGCCATGCATCGGCGATGTCGAATATGCCAGTGACCGTGAACCACACCTCCTTCAGCGCGGCCTTCGACGGGCTGTCCGTGGCCGCGCGGCGGGCGTGGGGGAAGCACGACAGGAAGACGGATGGGTGGCTGCCGCTCAGGCAGCACATGGCGGACAGCGGTGCGGTCGCGGGGAAGCTGTGGGACGAGTGGCTGCCGAGCAGCGTCAAGGGGCTCATCGGCGGAACGTTGCCTGATGGGACGGATGACGGGCGGCGGCTCGTCGTCTGGTTGGCGGCTGTGCACGATGCCGGGAAGGCGACTCCGGCGTTCGCCTGCCAGGTGGACTCGCTCGCGGACGCGATGCGCGGGGTCGGGCTTGAGATGCCGTATCAGAAGCAATTCGGCGAGGAACGGAAGGTGGCACCGCACGGGCTGGCCGGGCAACTGCTCATCCAGGAGTGGTTGTCGGAGCGCCACGGGTGGTCCGCGAGGATCAGCGGGCAGTTCGCAATCGTCGCCGGCGGGCACCACGGCGTACCGCCTGGGCACCAGAGGATTCATGACCTGCTACTGCACCCGGAGCTGCTACGGACTCCGGGTACGAGTGAGGGCACGTGGAAAGGCCTCCAGTTCGAGTTGCTGGACGCGTGCGCGCGGGCAGCGGGAGTCGAGGGACGGTTCTGGTCCTGGAAGGCGATGAAGCTCCCGCAGCCGGTTCAAGTGGCGCTCACAGCGATAGTGATCCTCTCCGACTGGATCGCGAGCTCCGCCGAGCTTTTCCCCTACGCGTCCCTGGACGGGAAGGGCAGGGGCTCGGCCGAGGAGCGGCTGGCCGCGGCTTGGAGGGGGCTTGACCTCCCGGCGGCCTGGGCACCCGAAGAACCCAGGGGAACGGCCGCGGAGTTGTTCGCGGCGCGGTTCGACCTTCCGGCAGGTGCTGCCATCAGGCCCGTGCAGGAGGACGCCGTGCGGCTCGCCCGGGAGATGGACCCCGCGGGCCTGCTGATCATCGAGGCGCCGATGGGTGAGGGCAAGACGGAGGCCGCGCTCGCCGCCGCGGAGATCCTGGCCGCACGTACGGGCGCGGGCGGCTGCCTGGTGGCGCTGCCGACGCGGGCGACCGGCGACGCGATGTTCGCCCGCTTGCTCAAATGGCTCGACCGCCTCCCGGACGACGGCCCGCGCTCCGTGTTCCTGGCGCACGCCAAGGCGGCGCTGAACGACGCATGGGCGGGATTGGTACGCAGAGGTAACCGTACGATCGCGGCTGTCGACCCGGACGGACCGCAGAACGTGTCCGCACCGGGCACGAGAGTACGGATCAACCCGTCGGGCCTGCAAGCGCACCAGTGGCTTCGGGGGCGTAAGAAGGGGATGCTGGCGTCGTTCTCGGTCGGCACGATCGACCAAGTGCTCTTCGCCTCGCTCAAGAGCCGCCATCTGGCGTTGCGCCACCTCGCCCTCGCGGGCAAGGTGGTGGTGATCGACGAAGTCCACGCGTACGACGCCTACATGAGCAGCTACCTGGAGCGCGTACTGGAGTGGCTGGCCGCCTACCGCGTCCCGGTCATCCTGCTGTCCGCGACCCTTCCCGCGGCGCGGCGGCGTGCACTCGCCCAGGCATACGCGGGGGAGGGCGTGGCGGTCGGCAGCGTTTCCGAGGATGCGTATCCGCTGCTCACGTCTGTTTCGCGGGACCGGGGTGTACGTGAGGTGCGGCCGGCCACCGCCTCCGGCCGCCGAGCCGATATACAACTGCAGTCCATCGACGACGATTTGACGACCCTCGTGCTCCGCCTTGAGGCGGAGCTGGCCGATGGCGGCTGCGCCCTGGTCGTACGGAACACGGTCGACCGGGTCCTGAGCGCGGCGGAGCGTCTGCAGGACCGCTTCGGCAGGGACCGGGTCACAGTCCTGCATTCCCGCTTTCTGGCCGCCGACCGGGCATCCAAGGACGCCGAGTTGCTCGCCATGTTCGGTCCGAAGGGGCGACGGCCCGAAGGAGCTCACATTGTGGTGGCGAGCCAGGTGGTGGAGCAGTCCCTGGACATTGACTTCGACCTCCTGGTCACCGATCTGGCCCCGGTGGACCTGATGTTGCAGAGGATGGGGCGTCTGCACCGTCATCCGCGGACCAGGCCGAGCCGGCTGCGTATGCCGCGTTGCCTCGTCACCGGCACGGACTGGTCGGGTGATCCGCCGGAGCCGATACGCGGGTCGACCGGAATCTACGGCGGCTCGTACCTGCTGCTCCGGGCGCTTGCCGTCCTTCGGCCGCACCTGGAAGGGCGGCCTTTGCGGATCCCGGAGGACATCAGCCCGCTCGTCCAGGCGGCTTACGGCGAAGGCCAAGTGGGTCCGGTGGAGTGGGCCGCGGCCCTGGGCGAGAGCCGTACGGCGTATCGGGAGCTGCTGGCGGGGAAGCGCGAGCGTGCGGAGGTTTTCCGGCTCGGCCCCGTACGACGGGCGGGGCGTCCGGTGATCGGCTGGGTCGACGCGGGAGTCGGCGACGCGGACGACACCCGCGAAGGGCGCGCTCAGGTACGGGACAGCGAGGAGAGTGTCGAGGTGCTGGTGATCCAGCGCCGCCGGGACGGGACGTTGTGCACCGTGCCCTGGCTGGACAAGGGGCGGGGCGGGCTGGATCTCCCCGAGCACGCCCCGCCGTCCCCGAAAGCGGCCGGGGCCGTGGCCGCCAGCGCGCTGACACTCCCGTGGCGCTTCTCCAAGCCGTGGGTCATCGACCGCACCATCACGGAGCTGGAGCGGTTCCAGATCGACGCGTGGCAGGTCAAGGAATCCCCCTGGCTGGCGGGGGAGTTGCTGCTCGTCCTCGACGAGGACTGTCAGACCCGCCTGTCAGGCTTCGACATCCGGTACAGCCGGTCCGACGGGCTCATGGTGACGCCTGTCGGCGCACCTCACACAAGGGTGGTGGACCGCGTGTCCTCCTTCGACCTGGTCTCCCGGCCATGGCTTCCCGTACAGCGGCAGGACGGGACGACGGTGGAGCTGTCCCTGCGGGACGTCTTCGCCGGGGCGGGACGGCTGCGGCGTCTCGTCGGGGACGTGCCCACGCAGGAATTCGCACTGCTCCGGCTGCTTCTCGCGATCCTGCACGACGCCGTGGACGGCCCGCCGGAGATCGATGACTGGGGTGAGCTCTGGGAGTCCGACGACGCGTTCGGCGCGGTCCCGGGCTACCTCGAACGCCACCGCGACCGGTTCGACCTGCTCCACCCCCGCCACCCCTTCTTCCAAGTAGCCGATCTGCACACGGAGAAGGACGAGGTCGGGCCGTTGAACCGGATCGTCGCCGACGTCCCGAACGGCGATCCGTTCTTCAGCATGCGGCAGCCCGGCCCGGAGAGGCTGACCTTCGCGGAGGCGGCCCGATGGCTGGTGCACGCCCACGCCTTCGACCTGTCGGGTATCAAATCGGGCGCGGTCGGCGATCCGCGGGTCAAGGGCGGCAAGGGCTATCCGCAGGGAGTCGGGTGGGCGGGCAACCTCGGTGGCGTCTTCGCCGAAGGCGCCACCCTGCGGGAGACTCTGCTGCTCAACCTCATCGCCGGGGACAACGACTTCCTCCAGGCGGAGAAGGACGACAGGCCCGCGTGGCGCCGGCCCCCGTCAGGACCCGAGCCGATCGGGGCCGACCCGGACGAGCCGCGCCCGTCGGGTCCGCGGGACCTCTACACCTGGCAGAGCCGGCGCGTACGGCTGCACGCCACTGACGACGGCGTCACCGGAGCCGTCCTCGCCTACGGCGACGCCCTCGCGCCCCACAACAAGCACGGCCGCGAGGCGATGACGGGCTGGCGCCGCAGCGCGCCGCAGGAGAAGAAGCTCGGGCTGCCGAAGGTGTTCATGCCCCGGCAGCACGACCCGGCGCGCGCCGCCTGGCGCGGGCTCGCGGCGCTCCTCGGCGACCAGGGCAGGCAGCGCGAGAGCCCGGAACAGCGGCAGGACACCGAGAGGTCGCTGCCACCGGGGATCGTCGAATGGATCTCCCGGCTCGCCGTCGAGGACTACCTGCCCCAGCAGAGCCTCGTCCGTACGCGGATCGTCGGCGCGAAGTACGGCACACAGCAGTCCGTCATCGACGAGATCGTGGACGACGCGGTGCTGCTCCCGGTCGTCGTGCTGCACGAGGAACGACCTCTGTACGGGCGGGCGGCGGTCGACGCCGTGGCCGACGCGGACGCAGCGGTCATCGCGCTCGGACACCTCGCGGGCAACCTGGCCCGAGCTGTCGGCACCGAACCCGGCCCCGCGACGGACACGGCGCGGGACCTCGGTTTCGCCGCGCTGGACGGCCCGTACCGCCGCTGGCTGAGCGGGCTGGGCAGGAGTTCGGACCCGCTGCGGTCCCGTGGCGACTGGCAGGAGACCGTGTCCGAAACGGTCCGCGGCCTGGGCCGCCACCTGCTCGACAGCGCGGGTCCCGCTGCGGGTGAGGGGCGGCTGTCGGAGATGCCGGACGGCAGCACCCGCTGGGTGAACGACGCACAGGCGGACCTGTGGTTCCGCATGCGTCTCAACGTCGTGCTGCCGGAAGCGACGGCCAGGCGCGCGGCGACGAGCGGGTTCGCCGCGCAGACGCCAGACGACGAAGCAACGGAGCCACCGCAATGACAGCCAACACCGCTGCCGCACGCCCGTCCGCATCCGGCCGGCGCGAGCGCGGCCCGGTCGCCCAAGCCGCCGACCGCCGCATCAAATGCCTCCAGTACGGCTACCGCGAGGACCACCCTTCCGCCGTCTCGACGCTTGCCCGACTGCGACGGGGTGCCGGCCGCCCGGCGCACGACGTACCGGACCTGTGGGGTCTGACCGGGACCGATGAGTTGTCGGACGCGCTCGGGACGCTCTCCGAGGACGAGCGGCGACGGTTCGACCACGACCGCGCCGAGGAAGCGCTGCACCTTGCGGTGACGCTGTGGGCCCTGCACCAGCAGTCCCACCGCGAGGCCGACATGTATCTGCCGGGGCGTGGTCTGGGGCGAGCGGTGCGCATCCTGATGATTCCGGTGTCCGGCAGCGCGGAGCGAGCCGTCGACGCGGGGCGCGGCGTCGAAGGCAGCAAGGCGCGGGCCGAACCGGAGCTCGACGAGCCCCTGCGCAGGCGGTTCGTGCGCGCGGGTACGTCGAGCTCGTTCGACGGGCTCGCGCAACGCCTGCGCGAGATCGTGCTGTTGCTGCGGCGGTCAGCCGTCGCTCTGGACTACGGGCTGCTGGCCGATCAGCTCTACCGCTGGCAGCAGCCCGCTCAGCGTGCGGAAGTCCGGCGTGAATGGGGCCGCGATTTCCACCTCGCCGGTCTGACCCGCGGTACGGACGCGCGGCAGGACTGACGTGTTCCCCGCCTTCATGAACCCCCTCTTAGGAATCGATCACTCGTGACGCAATTCGACCCCGCCACCCGGACGATCCTCGACGTCCACATCCTCCAGACCGTGCCGCCGAGCAACATCAACCGGGATGACACCGGTTCGCCCAAGACCGCGGTCTACGGCGGCGTCCGCCGCTCCCGCGTCTCCAGCCAGGCCTGGAAGCGCGCGACCAGGAAGAAGTTCGAGGAACTGCTGGACCCCTCGGAACTGGGCGTCCGGACGAAGAAGGTCGCCGAGGCGCTGGCCGACCGCCTGGCCGCCCTCGACCCGTCGCTGGACCGGGCGACGGCTCTGGAACTCGCCGCCGAGTCCCTGCGCAATGCGACCGGCTCCAAGATCGAGGCGCCGAAGCGCAAGATCAAGGACGGTGAGCCGGATCCGGCGCCGGAGTCCTCCTACCTGATGTTCCTCAGCGCACAACAGCTCGATTCGCTGGCGGAGTTGACAGTGAAGGGCGCCGAGGGGAAGGGCGACATCAAGGTCCTCAAGGAGTTCTTCAAGGCAAAGGAGAACAAGGTCCGTGCCCGTCAACTGGTCGACAGCGGGCACTCGGTGGACATCGCCCTCTTCGGCCGTATGGTCGCCGACGCCACCGACCTCAACGTCGAAGCGGCCACCCAGGTCGCGCATGCCCTCAGCGTGCACGCCGTCGACAACGAGTCGGACTACTACACCGCCGTCGACGACAGGAACACCGACGCAGAGACCGGGGCCGGCATGATCGGTGTCGTCGACTTCAACTCCTCCACCCTGTACCGATACGCGGCACTCGACGTGAACCGCCTGCACGCCAACCTGGGCGCCGGACTGAGGGAGGACGAGCCGTCCGGCGCTCCGACCCGGCGCGCGGTCGAGGCCTTCCTCGAAGGCTTCATCACCTCGCTGCCCACCGGCAAGGTCAACACCTTCGGCAACCACACCCTGCCGACCGCCGTCATCGTCAAGCTCCGCACGAAGCGGCCCATCAGCTTCGTCGCCGCCTTCGAAAGGGCGGTGCCCCAGGGCCCGGAGGGCGGCTTCGTCCGGGAGGCGTGCACACGCCTGGCCCGCTTCGTACCGGACCTGGAGAAGGCGTACGGCGTCGCGGACGCCGACAGCACCTGGGTCGTACGGGTCGGCGAGGATGCCGCACCGCTGACCGGGCTCGGACAGGAAACGGACGTCGCCGGACTCGTCTCGTCGGTGGGCGCGGCGGTGGCGGACCGGCTGGAGTCCGGGGCGTGAGCGTGCTCCTGCTGCGACTGGCCGGCCCTCTCCAGGCCTGGGGATCGGCGGCCCGCTTCGTGCGCCGCACCACCGAGAACGCGCCCACCAAGAGCGGTGTTCTCGGCCTGCTCGCCGCCGCCGAAGGCCGTCCTCGTGAGGCGGACCTCTCCGACCTGGCCGCGCTGCGCTACGGCGTACGTGTCGACCAGCCCGGCACGCGGACAAGGGACTTCCAGACGGCGCACCATTTTGTCAGCGGCAAGTCCATGCCGCTGTCCGAGCGCTTCTACCTGGCCGACGCCGTGTTCGTGGCGGCCGTCGAAGGCGACCGGGACGACATCCACCGCCTGCACGCTGCCGTTCAGGAACCGGTGTATCTGCCGTACCTGGGGCGCCGGTCGTGTCCCCCGGCAGCGCCCCTCGACCTGGGCGTACGTGACGACGTCGACCTCGTCGGTGCGCTGGAGCAGGCTCCGTGGCAGGCCTCCCCCTGGTACCGGGCCAGGACCCGGACGCAGGGTGGACTCACCCTGCTCGTCGACAGCCTGCCGGGCGAGACGCCGGAACTCAGCCTGCGCGACGAGCCACTCAGCTTCGATCCGCGGCACCGGCGGTACGGACTCCGCGGTATCTCCTCGCGGCCGGTGACCGCCCCGGATCCGGGGCCGGCCCGACAGCCGTATGACCACGACCCGACCTCCGTCCTGGGAATCGCGTGATGTACCTGACCCGCTTCCGTATTAACACCGCCCGCCGCGAGGGGCGGGGACTGCTCGGCTCCCCGCACCGTATGCATGCCGCGGTGAACATGTCCTTCCCCGACCTGCCGGCCCGTGAGGGAACGGGTCCGCGAGTGCTGTGGCGCGTCGACCGGAACTCCGCCGCCGAAGTGCTGCTGTTCGTCGTCAGCCCCTCACGTCCCGACCTCACACACCTCGTGGAGCAGGCGGGTTGGCCCGCCGCCTCCGAGTCACCGGGCTGGCAGACGTACGACTACGGTTCGTTCCTGGACCGGATCACCGCGGGCAGTACGTGGTCCTTTCGCCTCACCGCCAACCCGGTGCACTCCATCCGCCGCAAGGAAGGGGAACCCACCAAGCGCACGGCGCACATCACGGCCCGGCACCAGACGGCGTGGCTGCTCGACCGGCAGATCGACGCGGGATTCACCGTTGCGGCGAAGGAACCGGCCGCGCGGCTTCTGGAGCGCGGCGACGAGCACCAGTTGGTCGTCCGCGACAAGCGGGACCTGCAGTTCGCCAAGGCGTCCGAGCGCCGGACCGTCACGCTCACTGCCGTCACGTACGACGGTCGGCTCACCGTCACCGACCCCGATGTCCTGCGCCGCACCCTCACCCAGGGGCTCGGCAAGGCGAAGGCGTACGGCTGCGGTCTCATGACGCTCGCGCCGGTGCGGTGACCGGTGGCCACCGTCGGCCGGCGGGGGGCTGCCACCCCGCGCGAACTCACCCGGGTCGGTGACCGGATCTCCTTCGTCTACCTGGAGCGATGTGTCGTCCACCGCGACGACAACGCGATCACTGCCGAGGACGCGGACGGGGTCACCCACATTCCGTCCGCGACGATCGGCACGCTGCTGCTCGGCCCCGGTACCCGCATCACCCACCAGGCGATGACCGTCCTCAGCGACTCCGGCGCCGGGGTCGTGTGGGTCGGCGAGCACGGCGTCCGCTTCTACGCCGGCGGCCGGGCGTTGACCCGCTCGTCGGGCCTGGTCGAGGCGCAGGCACTTGCATGGGCCAACCCTCGCCGGCGGCTTGACGTCGCCCGCGCGATGTATCGGCTGCGCTTCCCCGACGAGGACCCATCCGGGCACACCCGGCAGGAACTGCTGAGCATGGAAGGGCGGCGGTTGAAGCGCTGCTATCGTGACGAGTCCGTCAGGACCGGCGTTCCCTGGCAGCGGCGCGACTACCACCGCGACGACTTCTCCGCCGGTGACGCCCCCAACCAGGGTGTGACGGCCGCCGCCCAGTGCATGTACGGCATCGCCCACGCCGTCGTGGCTGCCCTCGGCTGCTCACCCGGGCTCGGATTCGTCCACTCCGGCCACGAACGCTCCTTCGTCCTCGACATCGCCGACCTGTACAAGACCGATGTCGCCATACCGGCCGCATTCGATGCGGCCAGCGAAGGCCCCGAGGACGTCGCGGCGCGTACTCGTCGCGCGCTGCGCGACCGCGTCAACAAGGGCCGTCTGCTGGACCGTTGCGTGCAGGACATTAAGGACCTGCTCGGCTACGACGGTATGCGTGACACCTCCGGAGACGCGGGGTCGGACCGCGTCACCCTCCAGTCCGACCACGGCGTCGAGGTCGAGGGCGGCCGCAACTACGACTCCGAGATCATCTGGTGAGGCCGCACCGATGACCGTCATCATCCTCACCAACTGCCCGGCCGGCCTGCGCGGCTTCCTCACCCGCTGGCTGCTGGAGATCTCCCCGGGCGTCTTCATCGGCACCCCCACGGCCCGCCTCCGCGACATCCTCTGGTCGGAAGTCCGTCAGTACGCCAACCAGGGCCGCGCTCTGCTCGCCTACCAGACGGACACGGAACAGGGCTACACCTTCCGTACACACGACCACGCCTGGCACCCCATCGACCATGAGGGCCTCACCCTCATCCACCGCCCTAACCCGAACCGCCCCCGCGGCCCCCAACAGCCCCCCGGCACGCCCCGGACGGGCTGGAGCAAGGCCGCGAAACGGCGGAAGTTCGGGAACCGGTGAGGGGCGCGGCGGCTCAGGGTGGGGCCCCTTCCCGGCACCAGGGGGAGTGGGCGGAATGCTGGATATGCCCGAGTCGGCGAAAGTAAGTAAAATCCGCTGCCCGGCCGGGTAAACCCCCAGGTCGCGCCCTGTGCTCCCCGCGCCCGCGGGGCTGTTCCCCGGCTGGAGCTGGATAGCGTGGTGTTAGCCCCGTGCTCCCCGCGCCCGCGGGGCTGTTCCCTTCCACCGATCTTCGTCGGTGTCCGTGTACCAGTGCTCCCCGCGCCCGCGGGGCTGTTCCCTGGCCACGCTCACCCACGAACAACTCGCGGTCGTGCTCCCCGCGCCCGCGGGGCTGTTCCCCCGGCACCGCTGGCATTGGCCGGCGCGAACAAGTGCTCCCCGCGCCCGCGGGGCTGTTCCCACGCCCCCCACGGCGCCTGAGCGATTCCTCGCGTGCTCCCCGCGCCCGCGGGGCTGTTCCCGTCGATCTGCAGGGCTCGAGCGACAGCGGCGAGTGCTCCCCGCGCCCGCGGGGCTGTTCCCTCACCCGGGCCGGGCTCATCTTGATGAACCCGGTGCTCCCCGCGCCCGCGGGGCTGTTCCTCGCGGGTGAAGAGACTCTGACCCGCGTCCCGGGTGCTCCCCGCGCCCGCGGGGCTGTTCCCCATTCCGCGACCGAGCAGGCGAGGCCCTTCCGGTGCTCCCCGCGCCCGCGGGGCTGTTCCCGTGGCGTACCCAGCGAACGAGGTGACGGGGGCGTGCTCCCCGCGCCCGCGGGGCTGTTCCCTAGCCGACAGCCTCCTGCACGTGCCGCCGGAGGTGCTCCCCGCGCCCGCGGGGCTGTTCCCGACGCTCAGCGGTTCGCCGCGGAGCTGGCGAAGTGCTCCCCGCGCCCGCGGGGCTGTTCCCGCGGCGAAGGCGAACGCGACATCTCGGCCGAGGTGCTCCCCGCGCCCGCGGGGCTGTTCCATGGACGGCGTACTCGTTCATCGTGTTGAGCAGGGTGCTCCCCGCACCCGCGGAGCTGTTCCCCCGGTGTCGGTCAGCCGGTCGCGCAGGGTCGGGTGCTCCCCGCACCCGCGGGGCTGTTCCCACTGGTGGCTCCAGGGTCTCCCGGACGACCTCGTGCTCCCCGCGCCCGCGGAGCTGTTCCACGACCAGACCCAGGATGCCGGCGACGACGCCGGTGCTCCCCGCGCCTGCGGGGCTGTTCCCATTCACTCCGCCTGCCACGGCGTGGTTGCCGCGTGCTCCCCGCGCTGCAGGTGCGCGCTTCCCGGTCCTGTGGTCAACCTGTGGCCCGGACCTCGTTCCGCCGAGCGGCACATGCGGTGTCGCCACAGGTCACCGACTGTGTGCTGGCACGCTGCTGGGCGGACTTGAAAACCGTCGTGGCAGCGATGTCACCGTGGGTTCAAATCCCACAGCCTCCGCAGAGGTCAGCGAAGTAGCTGGTCAGATGGGGTGCCCCGGAATCCGGGGCACCCCATCGGCGTGTGGCCGCCCGTATCCCGTTGTCGTTCACGGCGTCTCGACCGGGTGTGGACCGGATTCGGCGCGCGGTCTGGTTCCGGGACGCTGGGGGGGCGTGCGGGGAGGGGAGATGAGGGCGCCGCCCCGTGGCAGTCGACCGTGGCTTTCCGGTGGAGAGGGGCCCGCTGCTGGGTGATCGGCTGGGACAGTGGGCGCTGGGCGGCCGGCTTCCCGGCCGGGGCGGCGGTCCTGGCGGGCGGAGCGAAAGCGGTGCCTTACGCCTGCCCCGGCCCTCTGCGGACAGCGGCCGGCTGAGTCCCGGCGCAGCGCCCGGCACCGAGGGGGCACCGCAGGGCGCGGGCAGGGCGCGGCGGTGGTGACGAAGGGGCGGCGTACCGGTCAGCCGACGTCCGACCTGCGCCAAGGGGTCTGATGACCGTGGTCGCGGAGGGGCCGTGAGGCCAGTCGTGGTGGCACCGGAACCGGCGCGTTGCCCGCGGGGCACCCGAGGCTGCCCGACGTGCTACCCGTCGTCCAGCGACCGCCCGTGGAGACCGCGCGCTGCGGGCTGCGCGAACGCTTCGGGCCGGGGCGGCAAGTAGAGGGTGTGGCTGGGACACCGGCCGGATAGCGCCCCGCCCGCGCGGCATCCTCAACCGGTGCCGCGTGAGGCGTACACCGTCCGTCCGGCCTGTGGCGCCTGCTCCGCGAAAGCCCCGTGCTGACGCGGTCGGGCCCCGCCACCTGGCGGGGCCGTGGCACACTCCGCCCCAAGGCCGTTCGAAAAAGGGGAAGGCGCCGTGGGTGGTGAGAGGTGTGTGGCGTGTGACCTTACGGCAGGGGTCGTGGACCTGCCCGGGGGGACGGTGGTGCGGGGCGGGACTTGGGTGGTGGAGCACTGCGTCGGGCCGTTGGGATTGGGGACCCTCGTCGTCA
Source organism: Streptomyces sp. IBSBF 2435 (assembly GCF_036815005.1). Taxonomy (NCBI): domain Bacteria; kingdom Bacillati; phylum Actinomycetota; class Actinomycetes; order Kitasatosporales; family Streptomycetaceae; genus Streptomyces; species Streptomyces sp. IBSBF 2435. The sequence goes on from NZ_JAJSYW010000058.1 coordinate 36,705, forward strand.
AGCCGGTCAGGCATGTGCTGCGCATTGCGGAGTTGACGCCGGACGAGGCCGCCGAGCTGGGGCCGTTGCTGGCTCGGGTCAGCGCCGCGGTCACTGCCGTGATGGAGCCCGAGCAGGTCTACGTCTGTCTGGTCGCACGCCGGCGCGGTTCCCGGGCACATTCACTTCGTCGTGCAGCCCGCCCGCGCGCCGGACATGGCCGAGCACGACGCCTACGGGCCCGCGCTGCAAATGGCCATGTTCACCCGCGGCCTGCTCCCGGACAAGGCCGAGGTCGAGACGGTGTGTGACCGGCTGAGAGCAGTCCTCAGCCGTTAGGGCCGCGTACGCCCCTCATCGCCAGGGCGACTGACAGCGGCTCAGGGCGCCGCGGGCGGCGGGTGGGACAGCCAGGTGCCGATGCCCGTCATCGTCGCGGGCCCGTAGTCGCCGGTGACGCTCGCGGCGAGGTCGGCGATGGATATGGCCCGCAGGGCGTCGCGCCAGGCGGCCTCCGCGGTGGCCATCGCGCGGGAGATGGCGCAGGGGCGGGAGCAGGCTTCGGGGGGCGCGGCCAGGGGGCCGCGCTGGCGGATCTCGGTGCAGGTGAAGGCGGGTTGGGGGCCGTCGACGGCCTGGACGACGTCGAGGACGGTGATCCGGTCGGCGGCCCTGGTCAGGACGTATCCGCCCGCCTTGCCCTGGACGGAGTCCACGAGGCCGGCGCGGGAGAGCGCCTGGAGCTGCTTGGCCAGGTAGCTGGCCGAGACGTCGTGCAGTTCCGCGAGGCGCGCCGCGGGGACCGGGCCCGTAGCCGCGGTCAGGACGGTGCAGCAGTGCAGCGCCCACTCGACTCCGCCGGACAACTTCATGGCCGCACCACTCCCTCCGCTCGGCTCGGCTCGGAACTCGGCTCGGAGCCTGACTCGGACCTCGACCAGGTCCTCGACCGGCACCCCGCCCCGGAGCTTGACTCGGACAAAGACTATCCGACTATTATCCCGGATAAGAAGTGTCCGAGTTGAAGAGTCTTCGACCCCGGCGGGCCCGGCGGCACGCCGTGAAAGGTGGCAGCAATGAAGCTCACCGTCATCGGCGGTACCGGACTGATCGGCTCGCAGGTGGTCAGGAGGCTCACCGAGGCCGGGCACGAGGCCACGCCCGCGGCGCAGTCCACCGGGGTCGACCTGATCACCGGGAAGGGCCTGGACCAGGCGCTGGAGGGCGCCGACACCGTGGTCAACCTGTCGAACTCACCGACCTTCGACGAGGCGTCGCTGGACTTTTTCCGCACCTCGGTGGACAACCTGCTCGCCGCGGGCGAGAAGGCCGGCGTCGGGCACCAGGTCGTCCTGTCGATCGTCGGCGTGGACCAGGTGCCCGCGCTGGACTACTACCGGGCCAAGACCTTGCAGGAGGACCTGCTCCGGGAGGGGTTGACGCCGTACTCCATTGTGCGCGCGACGCAGTTCTTCGAGTTCATCGACGCGGTCCTGTCCTGGACCGCCGACGCCCGGACCGTACGGCTGCCCGCGACCCGAATCCAGCCGATCGCCGCGGCTGACGTCGTCGCCGCGGTCGTCGAGGTCGCCACCGGTACGCCGCTGCGGGGCATCCGCGACATCGCGGGTCCTGACGTCTTCCGGCTCGACGAACTGGGCAAGGTCACGCTGGCGGCGCAGGGCGACGGCCGGGAGGTCGTCACCGACGACCAGGCCGGGATGTTCGCGGCGGTCGGCGGCGACGCCCTCATCGCGGGACCTGACGCGCACCTCGCGCCCACGCACTACCGGGACTGGCTCCAGCGGGCCCGCTGACCGGGCGGCCCCGCCGTAACGCGCCGGCCCTCCCGTGCGGCGGACCCGGCAGGCCGGGCTCGGCACCCGCCGCGGGAGGCGTGCGGCGGGTGCCTCAGTGCGACGAGTGCCACGACAAAGGGCACCGCGGAGATTTGCCGGCAGATCGCCACGCGTGCGGGGAAACGGATCAACCAGGCGCGTCCGGCGCGGAGGTGATGGGCAAGCCTGGATTCGGCGACGCCGTCAGAGCCACAGGTGGGGCGGCCGGCCGGCGGCCCCACCGCAGACAGCAGGTCCGAGTTCGAAAATTCCGTCCCCTGGGAGGGAACACCATGGCAAGCATCCGTAGCGTCCGTGTCCTGGCCGCCGTGGGCGCTGCCTTTCGCGGCGGTGCTGTTCGCGGGCGCGTCCGTGGCTGACGACGGCGCTTTCGCGGGTGGCGATTCGAACGCGACAGTGGTGAGCAACTCCGGTGGCAACGCGGGCGGGGCCGACCTCGGCAATGTGACGACGACTCGGCAGGGCGCCACCGGCGCCGGTGCGTCGAACCAGAACAACGCGGCGAGCGTCGCCGGTGCCGGCTTCACAGCCATCGACCAGGGCGCCGCCGGCATCCATTTCTCGTCACTCTGGTGACCCTCAGGAGAAGCCGCTGCCGACGCGCCGGACGGCTGAGCCCCGAAGCAGGGCGCGCGACGGCATCCCCGTGCTGTCGGGCGCCCGCCGCCGTCCGGGCCGGTCCGCCGCTGCCGAGAAGTTATCCACAGGCTGTGGACGGTTTCCCTCGGCCTGGATCCGGGACCGCCCACCCGAACCCGGTCCGGCGGACGCTGGTCCGGAAGACCGCCGCGGACGGGTGTCCGGCGGCGTGTCTCCGCGATACGGGACTGTTCGGCCCGTTCACTCACTGAATGAGCGAAAAAAGTATCCTTATCCGTTATGTGCATCGCCTGCTGGCCGCCACCCTGACGCTGATCGGTCTGCTGGTCCCCGTGGCGAGCGCCGCCGCCGAATCCGGCGTCGTCGCCGCGGACCGCGGGGACACCGCACCCCGTATTTTCCAGGGCCGCGGCTTCGACACCTGCCAGGCCCCGGACCTCGCGACGATGCGGGCGTGGCGGGCGTCCTCCGCCTACGGGGCCGTCGGCATCTACTTCGGCGGGCGGGCCCGCGCGTGCAGCAGCCAGGCCAACCTGACCACCGACTGGGTGCGGCAGACCACCGACGCGGGATGGAGCCTGCTGCCGATCTACGTCGGCTCGCAGAGCCCCTGCGTCAACGGTTCCAACAAGAACCCCTACCGCATCGACCCGGACCGGGCCGCGGACCAGGGCGGCACCGAGGGCGAGGACGCGGTCAGCAGCGCCAAGGCGCTGGGCCTGGGCAAGGGCAGCGCGCTCTACCTCGACATGGAGGCGTACGACATCAGCGACACGAGCTGCGCCGCCGCGACCCTGACCTTCCTGCGCGGCTGGGACCGCCAGGTGCGGGCCGCGGGCTATCTGGCCGGTTTCTACAGCAGCGCCGACTCCGGCATCAAGCACCTGGAGACCGCCCGCGAGGCCGGCACCGCCGACCTGCCCGACGCCGTCTGGTACGCCCGCTGGGGCGTCAGCGCCACGCTGACGAACGAACCGGCGCTCAGCGACAGCGCGTGGGCGTCGCATGCCCGTATCCACCAGTACGCCGGCAGCGTCACCGAGTCGTACGGCGGCAAGAAGCTGACCGTCGACCGCGACCTGCTCGACGCCCCGGTCGCCGTCGTCGACTGACGGGCTGACGGCGGGGCGGGCCGGCGGCTTAAGGTGACGGCTGGCGGGCTGGCGG
>NZ_JAJSYW010000059.1:0-32652 GCF_036815005.1 Streptomyces sp. IBSBF 2435
CCCCCAAACCTGGATCTCCGGGCCCTCCGCCACCAGCGACATCGAACTCACCCGCATCGAAGGCGTCCACGGCCCCCGCACCCTCGACGTCATCCTCCTGACGTCACCGCCGCAGAGCGGCTGACCCTGAGCGCCCACAGCACCAGCGGCACCTGGACCGGCAGCCGGGCGTATGCGGCGGCCTTGTACGGGGTGCGGCGGTGGCGCCAGTCGTAGGCCATCTTGACGTTGGCCGGGAAGACGGCGACGAAGAAGCCCGCGGTGAGCAGGGCGCCGGTGCGCCGGGTGGCGGGCAGCGCGACGGCCGCGGCCAACACGGCTTCCACCGCTCCGCTGGCCTGCGTCCAGGTACGGGCGCTGCCGGGGAGCGCGGACGGCACCAGGGCGTCGTACTGCTCGGGGCGCGCGAAGTGGGTGACGGCGGCACCGGCGAGCAGGCCGGCAAGCAGTTGAGCGGAACGTGCGGGCACCGGGACGTACCTCCTGAACGGGGGCGGGCGGATCCCGCCGGACCCTCACCTTACTCTCGGGTAACGTCCGGTTCGCGAGGGCACACGGCCAGGCCGCCTCAGGGCGCGCTGGTCGCCAGTTGCGTATCGCGTTGCACCAGTGCCGCGTAGCGACCGCCCGCCGCGAGGAGTTCGTCGTGGGTGCCGCGTTCGATGATCCGCCCGGCGTCGAGGACCACGATCTGGTCGGCGTCGCGGATGGTGGACAGCCGGTGGGCGATGGTGACGGTGGTGCGCCCGGCCGACAGGGTGTCGATGGCGTCCTGGACGGCCTGCTCGGTCCTGGTGTCCAGTGCGCTGGTGGCCTCGTCGAGGATGAGCACCGGCGGGTTGCGCAGAATCGTGCGGGCGATGGCCAGCCGCTGCTTCTCGCCGCCGGAGAAGCGGTAGCCGCGCTCGCCGACGAGCGTGTCGTAGCCGTCCGGCAGGGCCGCGATGTGCTCATGGATCTGGGCGGCCCGGGCGGCGGCGTGGATCTCGTCGTCGGTCGCGTCCGGCTTGGCGAAGCGCAGGTTCTCCGCGACCGAGGCGTGGAAGAGATACGTCTCCTGGGAGACCACGCCGACCGCGGCGGCCAGCGTGTCGAAGGTCAGATCGCGGACGTCGGTGCCGTCGATCGTGACCCGGCCCGCTGTCACGTCGTAGAGCCGCGGCACCAGGTAGCTCAGGGTGCTCTTGCCCGAACCGGTCGCGCCGACGACGGCGAGGCTGCCGCCCGCGGGGACGGCCACATCGATGCCGCGCAGCGTCGGGGCGCCGGACTCGGCGTCGTATGCGAAGTCCACGGCCTCGAAGGCGATGTCGCCGCGTACGGTCCCCAGACTGCGCGCGCCGGGCCGTTCGGTGATGTCCAGCGGCAGGTCGAGGTATTCGAAGATGCGCTGGAAGAGCGCGAGCGACGTCTGCATCTGCACACCGGTGGCCAGCAGCGAGACGGTGGGCCGGAAGAGGCCCTGCTGGAGCGAGACGAAGGCGACCAGGGTGCCGATGGAGAGGGCGGGGCCGCCACGTCCCGTGGTCAGCCCGGCGGCCCAGTAGAGCAGGGCCGGCATCGCGGACATCACGATGCCGATGACGGCCATCCGCCAGCGGCCCTGCATGTTGGAGCGCACTTCGAGGTCGACCAGGCGCTCGGACTCGGTGGAGAAGTCACGCGTGAGGGAGTCGGCGCGGCCCATGGTGCGGCCGAGCAGGATGCCGCTGACCGACAGCGACTCGGTGACGATCGCGGACATCGAGGCCATCTGCTTCTGCCGCTCGGTGGCGATCTTCTTTCGCTCGCGGCCGACCCGGCGGGCGATCCAGACGAAGACCGGGAGCAGCAGCAGGGAGACGATGGTCAGCCGCCAGTCCAGGGCTGCCATCGCCACGACGGAGGCGATGACGGCGGTGGCGTTGGACACCAGCGAGGTCGCGGTGGAGGTGACGGTGGCCTGCATGCCGCCGATGTCGTTGGCGATCCTGGACTGCACCTCGCCGGTGCGGGTGCGGGTGAAGAAGGCCAGCGACATGCGCTGGAGCCGCTCGTAGACGGCGGTCCGCAGGTCGTGCATGACGCGCTGGCCGACGGTGGTGGAGATCAGGGTCTGCAGGACGCCGAAGACTCCGGTCGCGACGGCGGTGGCGATCATGCCGAGGGCGAGCAGGCTCAGCAGGCCGGTGCGGCCCTGCGGGATCGCGGTGTCCAGGATCGCCCGCAGCAGGAAGGGCGAGGCGACGGAGACCAGCGAGGACAGGCCGACGAGGACGCCCACGACGGCCAGCCGGCCGCGGTAGGGCCGGAACAGCCGCACGATGCGGCGGACGTCGGTGGGGGTGGCGGGTTTTTTCTCCGGTGGCGTCCACCGGGAAGCGAGATCGTTTTCGGGGCGCAAAGGACTCCTCGGGCGTGGCGGTACGACTGGGGTGCGGATCCGGGTACGGCTGTGGGACTCGCGACTAAGAGTATAGGTCATTGTTACCTACGCTCACAATGAACTACATCCTGCTAGGGTGTATTCCATGGACACCCGTACCACCGCGCCCGCGCCTCCGCACGCGACGGCGGACGAAGTCACCGGTCGGCTCGCCGATCAGTTGCTGCGGCTCAGCCGGCGGCTGCACCGTGCCCAGCGCCGGCTGCTCGAACCGCTGGGCATCACGCCCGCGCAGGCCCGGCTGCTGCGGACGCTGGCACACTGCGACGAGCCGCCGCGGATGGCCGATCTCGCCCACCGCCTCGATGTGGTACCGCGGGCGGTGACGACGCTGGTGGACGCGCTGGAGGAGCAGGAGCTGCTGCGCCGGGTGCCCGATCCGCACAACCGCCGGGTGATCAGGATCGAGCTGAGCGACGGCGGGCGACGGGCACTGGCCGATCTGCGGCTCGCCAGGCGTACGGCCGCGGCCGAGATCCTGGCGCCGCTGGACGACGGCAGCCGCGCCGCGCTGACCGAGCTGCTGGCCGCGCTCGACCGGAACGAGGCGGCGGAGCCGCGGCGCTGCTGAGCCGGGCCGGCCGCGCCCGGCAGGCAGGCAGCGGCAGTACAGGACCCCGGAGCATGCTGCTCCGGGGTCCTGTACTGCCGCTGCCTGCCGGGCGGCTACTTGTCGATGTCGACGGGGCCGCCCTGGGCGACCACGGTCGGCGCGATCGGCGCGGTGCAGGCGCTGCACCGCTTGGCCGCGGCCGGGATCGCGGTCAGGCACTCCGGGCACTCGCGCATCGGCGCGGCCGCGGCCTTGGGGAAGAACTTCTCCTGCATCCGGTTCATCGGCAGCACGACCAGGAAGTAGATCACCGCCGCGACGATCACGAAGCTGATCGTCGCGTCGATGAAGGTGCCGTAGGGGAAGGTGACCCCCGAGGCGTGGAAGGTCCTGACGCTGAAGTCACCGGTGGCGCCGCTGACCAGGCCGACGATCGGAGTCAGGAACGCCTTGACGAAGCCGTTCACCAGGGCGGTGAAGGCGGCGCCGATGACGATGCCGACCGCGAGGTCGACGACATTGCCGCGGAGCAGGAAGGTGCGGAAGCCCTTCATCATGGGGGTCCCCTCTGTGGTCACGATCGGTGGAAGACCACAGTGTGCCGGGTCCTGCCGCAGAGGGGTGAATCGGCGGTACGCCGCCCGGGGCGGTGGTCAGTTGCGCCAGGTGTCGTTCAGTACGGTCTTGCCGGTGGCCGGGACGGCGGCCGTCCGGTTGGCGCCGGACTCCCAGGTCACATTCCCGGCGCTGTCCTTCCGGATGTACTTGTACTGGAAGGACGTGCCCGCGGCCATGGTGACGTCCAGCTTCCACACCGGGTAGCTCGCCGAGGACAGCAGCAGGGCGCTGCCGGTGTTCCAGTTGCCCAGGGTGGAGTTGTCGCCGACGACGTAGATGTTCTGGCCCAGCACTGTGGTGGCGTTCACCGCGAAGGACGCGCCCGCCGCCGGGTTCGTCGTACCGCCGGTGCTCGTACCGCCGGTCGTGCCGCCCGAGGCCGCGCAGGGTCCCCCGACATAGAGGGCGACCGCGTCGTTCGCACCGATGGTGGCGGTGAACCTGTGGTCGGAGCCGACGGAATAGGTGGCGCCGCCGTGCTGCACGTCGCAATAGGTGCCGGCCGGCAGCGAGGTGGTGAAGGTCTGGGTGAGCGCGCTGCCCTCGTGGTTGATCGCGACATAGCCCTTGCTGCCGCGGCCGAACGCGATGGCGTTGTTGCCGTTGTCCCACCAGTTGGTCACCGCAGTGCCGGAGACGGCGTTGCGGAAGCCGACCATGCCGGAGATCTGCGGCCACGCGTGCTGGCACTTCCAGCCGTCGCTGTAGCAGGCGTTGACGGTGCCGCCGTTCGGCGGACCCGCGTCGTTGTTGGAGAACTCGTAGCCGGAGTAGACGTTCGGCGAGCCGTAGGGCCACGCGAGCACGTAGACGTTGGCCAGGGTGTAGGTGGCGTTGTCCTTGTAGCTGAGCGTCGAGCCGTTGCGCTCGGTGTCCCAGTTGTCGACGAAGGTGCGGGCCTTGTCGCTGGACACGTAGCCGGCGCCCCAGGACGCGCCCCAGTTGCTGAGGGAGGCCAGCTTCTGCCCGCTGAAGATCCGCTTGAGGTCGAAGGCGCCCTGGAAGGCGTCCACGTCCCCGGTGTTGACGTACTCGCCGGGCTGTACGGCCTCGCCCGCGCCGTAGATCGCCTCCTGGGCCCAGTAGATGTTCGGGTTGCTGAGCTTGGCCTTGATCGCCGCGAGGTCGGTCTCGGCCATGTGCTTGGCGGCGTCGACGCGGAAGCCGTCGACGCCGAGCGCTATCAGGTGGTTCAGGTACCCGGCGATGGTGCTGCGCACGTAGTCGCTGCCGGTGTTGAGATCGGCGAGGCCGACCAGCTCGCAGTTCTGGACGTTGGAACGGTCCTGGTAGTTGGAGATGCTCGTCCGGCAGGTGTGGAAGTCCTGGTCCTGGTAGTAGCCGGGGTAGTTGTACTTGCTGTAGTTCGTGCCCCCGGTGCCGGTGCCGGAGCCCGCCGACATGTGGTTGATCACCGCGTCGGCGACGACCTTCACACCGGCCGCGTGGCAGGTGTTCACCATGCTCGCGAACGCCGCCTCGTCGCCGAGGCGGTTCTGCAGCTTGTAGCTGACCGGCTGGTAGGAGGTCCACCACTGGTCGCCCTGGATGTTCTCGGTGGCGGGCGAGACCTCGACGTAGCCGTAACCGGCCGGGCCGAGCTGGTCGGTGCACGCCTTGGCGACCGAGGCGTAACGCCACTGGAAGAGCGTCGCCGTGACGTCCTTGCTGCCGGGCGGGGTCGCGTGCGCCTGTTGGACGGTGGCGGCGAACAGTCCCGCTGCCGCGACGACTGCGGCCAGGGAAGCGTTCAGTGCACGGGATCTCATGGGCGGCTCCTTCGGTGAGCGGGCACAGCGGTGTGCCCCTGCGAAGGCAGCCACGCGCCTGGCCGCCGAGGTGGGGGGAATGAGCGGAACCCGGGTCCCTCGGGGTTCCGCCCAGGAGCTTCCCGCCGCGGGTGCGTACACGTCAAGATGGTCGGCGGAAGAACTTTCGTCAGCTTGCTGCAAGTTGTTGCCGCCGCCCGGATGCCGGGGTGGAAAACCGGTTGACCCGGCGCGGACGACTTCGCGAAAGTTGCACGGTTCAGGACCGCACTTCGCGCGCTATCTCCGCATCCGTCCGGCAGGTCCGTGCGTTTCCGTAATCCGCCGCTCCGACCCCAGGACATCATGACGTCCCTACGCGATCTCCCGCTGTCCGACCCCGGTGTTCCCGACGCACGCTCGGGCTTCCGCTTCCTGCTCTGGCTGGAGGCACGACAATGGCGCGGCCAGGTGCAGGCCGCCGCCTGGGGCACCCTGCACATGGCCGCGGTCGCGTCCTTTCCCGCCGCCGTCGGACTGGCCGTCCAGGCCGTGGTGGACCGCTCGGGAACGCGGCTGGGCCTGGCCGGCGGGCTGATGCTGCTGCTCGGGCTGCTCACCGCGCTCGGCGACACGATGCTGCACCGTACGGCGGTGACCAACTGGATCAGTGTCGCGGCGCGCGTCCAGCAGCTGCTCGCGGGCAAGACCGTCGAGCTGGGCGCGGTGCTCACCCGCCGGGTGGCGGCGGGCGAAGTGGTGGCCGTCAGCACCGGCGATGTCGAGAAGATCGGCTGGTTCGTCGAGGCGCTGGCGCGCTTCACCTCTGCCCTGCTCGCCACTGTCGGGGTGGCCGTCGCCCTGGTGGTCTACCAGCCCGCGCTCGGCGTGATCGTGGCCGCGTCGGTGCCGGTGCTCGCGCTCGCGGTGCTGCCGCTGCTGCCCGCGGCGACCCGGCGCGCCGACCTCCAGCGGGAGAAGGCGGGCAAGGCCACGGAATTGGCGTCCGACACGGTGGCGGGGCTGCGGGTGCTGCGCGGCATCGGCGGCGAGGAGCTGTTCCTCGATCGCTACCGACGCGCCTCGCAGCAGGTGCGGGCCGCCGCGGTGCACAGCGCCCGGATGTGGGCGCTGATCAGCGCGGTGCAGGTGCTGCTGCCCGGCCTGCTGCTGGTCGCCGTCGCCTGGTACGGCGCCAGGCTCGCGCTGGACGGAAGGATCTCGGTGGGCGAGCTGGTCACGGTGTACGGCTCGGTGGCCTTCCTGATGATGCCGCTGCGGAATTTCGAGGAGATCGCCATGGCCTGGTCCTTCTCCCGTCCCTCGGCCAAGCGCGCGGCCCGGGTGCTGGCGCTGCAGCGGGGGCACGAGGGCGCTGTGCCCTCCCCGGCGGACGGCGCCGCGGAAGCGGAGGTGTCCGCGCTCACCGGGGAGCTGCACGACCCGCTGACCGGGCTGCGCGCCACGTCCGGGCTGCTGACCGCGGTGGTGTGCGGCGACCCGGACGCGGCGGGGCGGCTGGCCGACCGGCTGGGCGGCCACAGCCCGTCGGGGACCGGCGCGGACCCCTCGGCCACACTCGGCGGCCACCGGCTGGACGCGCTGCCGCTGGCCGCGGTCAGGACCGCGGTGCTGGTCCAGGACAAGGACCCGGTGCTGCTGTCGGGCACGCTGGCCGAGCTGCTCGCGGTGCCGTCGTCCGGCCGCGTCACACCCGAAGCCGCGCTCGCCGCGGCCCAGTGCGGCGATGTGCTGGACGCGCTGGCGCAGTCGCTGACCGGGGCCGGTGGCGGGGCAGGCTCCAGCTCGGGCTCGGGTGATCCGATGCTCGCCCGGATCACCGAGCGGGGACGGTCGCTGTCCGGCGGGCAGCGGCAGCGCCTCGCGCTGGCCCGCTCGCTGGTCACCGACCCGGAGGTGCTGGTGCTCGACGAGCCGACGTCGGCGGTCGACGCCCACACCGAGGCCCGGATCGCCCGCGCGCTCGGGACGGTCAGAGCGGGCCGCACCACCGTCGTCTTCACGTCGAGCCCGCTGGTGCTCGACCGGGCCGACCGGGTGGTCTTCGTCGACGACGGCACCGCCGTCGCGGCGGGCGGCCACCACGAACTGCTGCGGACCGACCCCCGCTACCGGGCCGTCGTCACCCGCGAGGCCGACCCCGGCTCCGCCCCGGTACCGGCGCCCGTCGGCGTCCCGCGCCCCACCGCCACGATGGAGGAATCCGCATGATCGGCGTGCGACCGCCGGACTACGATCCGGCCGCGCCGCAGCAGGCCAACACCCTGCCGGTGGGCTCGCCCGCGACGGTACGGACCTATGTCCGCGAGCTGGCCCGCAGGCACCGCGGTGCCTTCATCCTGCTGGTGGCGGTGAACACGGTGGCCGTGCTGGCCTCGATGGTGGGCCCCTATCTGCTCGGCGGCCTGGTGCAGGACCTCTCGGACGGCAAGCGCGATGTCCCTCTCGGCCGGGTGGTGGCCTTCTTCCTGGCCGCGCTAGTGGTGCAGGCGTACTTCGTCCGGCTGGTGCGGCTGCGCGGGGCGGTCCTCGGTGAGCTGATGCTGGCCGATCTGCGGGAGGACTTCCTGGTCAGGGCGGTGTCGCTGCCGCCCGGGGTCCTGGAGCGCGCGGGCACCGGCGACCTGCTCTCCCGGATCACCACCGACATCGACCGGCTGGCCAACGCGATGCGCGAGGCCGTACCGGAACTGGCCATCGCCGTGGTCTGGGCGGGGCTGCTGCTGGGCGCCCTCGCGGTGACCTCGCCCCCGCTCGCGCTCTCGGTGCTGGTCGCACTGCCGGTGCTGGTGATCGGTGTCCGCTGGTATTTCCGGCGCGCCCCGCAGGCCTACCGCTCCGAGGCCGCCGGATACGCGGCCGTCGCCGCGGTGCTGACCGAGTCCGTCGACGCCGGCCGCACGATCGAGGCGCACGGCCTCGGCGGTCGCAGGCAGGAGCTGTCGCGGCAGCGGATCGGCCAGTGGGTGGCGTGGGAGCGCTACACGATGTGGCTGCGCACCGTCCTCTTCCCGGTGATCAACGCCACCCATGTGCTGATCCTGACCTCGGTGCTGATGATCGGCGGTGTCTTCGCGCTGAACGGGTGGGTGTCGGCGGGCGAGCTGACCACCGGCGCCCTCTACGCCCAGATGCTGGTGGACCCGGTCAACCTCATCCTGCGCTGGTACGACGAGCTGCAGGTCGCCCAGGTCTCGCTGGCCCGGCTGGTCGGGGTGCGCGAGGTCGAGGAGTCCGCGGGGGACGAGCGGATCTCGCCTGAGGGCCGCGAGGTCGCCGCCGACCAGGTGCGCTTCGGCTACCGGAAGGACAGCGACGTCCTGCACGGCATCAGCCTCTATGTGCCGCCCGGCACCCGGCTGGCGCTGGTCGGACCGTCCGGCGCGGGCAAGTCCACCCTCGGCCGGCTGCTGGCCGGGATCTACGCGCCGCGGACCGGCGAGGTCACTCTCGGCGGGGCGGAACTGGCCCGGATGCCGGCCGAGCGGGTCCGCGAGCATGTGGCCCTGGTCAACCAGGAGCACCACGTCTTCGTCGGCACGCTCCGCGACAATCTGCAGCTGGCCCGAGCTGCAGCGGTGGACGACCAGCTCTGGGAGGCGCTGCGCGCGGTGGACGCCGAGGAGTGGGCGCGGGCGCTGTCCGACGGCCTGGACACCGAGGTGGGCTCGGGCGGCTCGGTGCTCACCCCGGCGCAGGCCCAGCAGCTCGCGCTGGCCCGGCTGGTGCTCGCCGACCCGCACACCCTGGTGCTCGACGAGGCCACCTCGCTGCTCGACCCGCGGGCGGCCCGCCACCTGGAACGCTCGCTGTCCCGGGTGCTGGACGGTCGCACGGTCGTCGCCATCGCGCACCGGCTGCACACCGCGCACGACGCGGACGTGATCGCGGTGGTCGAGGACGGCCGGATCAGTGAACTGGGCAGCCACCACGAGCTGGTCGCCGCCGACGGCGCCTACGCGGCGCTCTGGCGTTCCTGGCACGGCTGACCCGTCACCGGCGGGCGCGGGCGGGCGGCGATGCCGCCGCCCGGCCGGGTCAGCCGGGCCGGAGGTCAGCCGAAGACGCCGAGGGCGCCCAGGGCGCAGCCGCCGCCGAGAACGAAGAAGATCGGGGTGAGGACCTTGATCTCCACCCAGCTCCCGGCCCGGAATCGCATGGGCCTCGGCGGGCCGATCGGATACCAGCGGCGCCGGCCGATCGGTATCGGCCACAGCACCGGGCAGCCCGACACGGTCAGGGCGTCGCCGACGCAGTGCACCAGGGAGCCCAGCACGATCGGCAGGCCGATCCACAGGTAGTGCTGGCCCGGCTGGGTGAACAGCCAGTCCTTGCCGTTGCCCGGGTCGTCCAGCACATCGGCGAGCACCCAGGCGCTGGTCGCCCCGAGCAGCCAGACCAGTACGTCGCTCGACATCCTGGCCTGCCGCCACAGCAGGCCCTCCACGGCGAGCACCATGTGGATGAAGAGGATGGTGAGGACCGCCCAACGGCCGCCGTAGACCGCGGCCGCCGAGAATCCGGCGCCGACCATCACGGCCCACAGCCAGGTGTGGGTGAGGGTGCGGTGGCCGCCGGCCCGCCGCGGGTCGCCCTTCATGCGGGTCGCCTTGTATGTGGCGTGCGCCAGCTTGTCCACGATCTTGCACAGCGCCCGGGACAGCGGTCCGAAGGCCCGGGAGATCGTCGCCGCCTGGTGGTCCAGGTCGGGGGCGAGAGCGGCGCCCGCGCAGATCAGTGCGCCCACCACGACGGTCGGCCAGGGCATCGGATGGTCGAGGCCCGCCGCAATCGCCCCGACGCCCAGCCAGGCCGCCGCTCCGGACAGTGAGTGCGCAGGTCCCATCATGGTGCTGCTCCGTCCCCCTGATGTGCCGCCCGCAGGCGGAGTTGACGCATAGTCGACGGCACACCCTATCGCCGATGATCACGGCCGCCGCCTCCGGTTCCGCCTGTGACAGCTGGGACAGGCAAGATGGAGGGGTGACCCTTATCGATCAGCTGCCGTCCGATGCCGACCCCGATGCTCTCTTCGAAGCGTTCTCGACGTGGGCGGAAGGGCAGGGCATCTCGCTCTACCCCGCCCAGGAGGAGGCGCTGATCGAAGTGGTCTCGGGTGCGAACGTGATCCTCTCCACCCCGACCGGATCCGGAAAGAGCCTGGTCGCGGCGGGTGCGCACTTCGCGGCGCTGGCCCGCGACGAGGTCACCTTCTACAGCGCCCCGATCAAGGCGCTGGTGTCGGAGAAGTTCTTCGACCTCTGCAAGCTCTTCGGCACCGAGAACGTCGGGATGCTGACCGGTGACGCCTCGGTGAACCCCGACGCACCGGTGATCTGCTGCACGGCCGAGGTCCTCGCCTCGATCGCGCTGCGCGACGGGCGGGCCGCCGACGTCGGCCAGGTGGTCATGGACGAATTCCACTTCTACGCCGAGCCGGACCGCGGCTGGGCCTGGCAGATCCCGCTGCTGGAACTGCCGCAGGCGCAGTTCCTGCTGATGTCGGCGACTCTCGGTGACGTCAGCCGTTTCGAGGAGGACCTGACCCGGCGCACCGGGCGGCCCACCACGGTGGTGCGCTCGGCGACCCGTCCCGTGCCGCTGAGCTACGAATACCGCAGCACTCCGCTGACCGAGACGCTGACCGAGCTGCTGGAGACCCGTCAGTCGCCGGTCTACATCGTGCACTTCACCCAGGCAGCCGCCGTCGAGCGGGCGCAGGCGCTGATGAGCATCAACATGTGCAGCCGGGCGGAGAAGGACGCGATCGCCGAGCTGATCGGCAACTTCCGCTTCACCACCACCTTCGGCCGCAACCTGTCGCGCTACGTCCGGCACGGCATCGGCGTGCACCACGCGGGGATGCTGCCCAAATACCGCCGGCTGGTGGAGAAGCTGGCGCAGGCCGGCCTGCTCAAGGTGATCTGCGGTACGGACACGCTCGGCGTGGGCGTCAATGTGCCGATCCGCACGGTGCTCTTCACCGCGCTCACCAAATACGACGGGCAGCGGGTACGGGTGCTGCGTGCCCGGGAATTCCACCAGATCGCCGGCCGCGCCGGGCGGGCCGGCTTCGACACGGCGGGCTTCGTCGAGGCGCAGGCGCCCGAGTACGTCATCGAGAACGAGAAAGCGCTCGCGAAGGCGGGCGACGACCCGAAGAAGCGCCGCAAGGTCGTGCGCAAGAAGGCGCCCGAGGGTTTTGTCGGCTGGTCCCAGGCCACCTTCGAGAAGCTGATCGCCGCGGACCCGGAACCGCTCACCTCGCGTTTCCGGGTCACCCACGCCATGCTGCTGTCGGTGATCGCCCGGCCGGGCAACGCCTTCGACGCGATGCGCAGCCTGCTGGAGGACAACCACGAGGACCGCCGGGCGCAACTGCGGCACATCCGCCGGGCCATCGCCATCTACCGTTCGCTGCTGGCGGGCGGTGTGGTGGAACGGCTCGCCGAGCCGGACGCGGAGGGCAGGATCGTCCGGCTGACCGTCGACCTGCAGCAGGACTTCGCGCTGAACCAGCCGCTGTCCACTTTCGCGCTGGCCTCCTTCGAACTGCTCGACCCGGAGTCCCCCTCCTACGCCCTGGACATGGTGTCGGTGGTGGAGTCGACACTGGACGACCCGCGGCAGATCCTGGCGGCCCAGCAGAACAAGGCCAGGGGCGACGCGGTGGCCGCGATGAAGGCCGACGGCGTGGAGTACGAGGAGCGCATGGAGCGCTTGCAGGACGTGTCGTACCCCAAGCCGATGGAGGAGATCCTCCTGCACGCCTACGGCGTGTACCGAAAGAGCCACCCGTGGGTCGGTGATCATCCGCTGTCCCCCAAATCAGTGGTGCGCGACATGTACGAGCGCGCGATGACGTTCTCCGAATTCACCTCGTACTACGAACTGGCCAGGACCGAGGGCATCGTGCTGCGCTATCTGGCCGGTGCCTACAAGGCGCTGGAGCACACCGTGCCCGACGACCTCAAGTCCGAGGACTTCCAGGATCTGACCGCCTGGCTCGGTGAGCTGGTCCGGCAGGTCGACTCCAGCCTGCTGGACGAGTGGGAGCAGTTGGCCAATCCGGAGGTGGAGAGCGCCGAGGAGGCCGCGGAGCGGGCCGACCAGGTCAAGCCGGTCACCGCGAACGCCCGCGCCTTCCGGGTACTGGTCCGCAACGCGCTCTTCCGCCGGGTGGAGCTTGCCGCGCTGGAGAAATACCACCAGCTCGGCGAACTCGACGCGGAGTCCGGCTGGGACGCGGATACCTGGGCGGACGCGATGGACGCCTACTGGGACGAATACGACGACCTGGGCACCGGCCCTGACGCCCGCGGGCCGAAGCTGCTCATGATCGAGGAGCAGCCGGAGCACGGGCTGTGGCGTGTGCGCCAGACCTTCGCCGATCCCAACGGCGACCACGGCTGGGGCATCTCGGCCGAGGTGGACCTGGCGGCCTCCGACGAGGAGGGCCGGGCGGTGATCAGGCTCACCGGTGTCGGCGAGCTGTAGGGGCACGCACCCGGGAGCCGTGCCGCGCCCCGGCCGTCCACGACCGGGCCGCCCGCGCCGCACCGGGCCGCACCAGACCGGAACCGCCGGACCGGGCGGGCCGTCAGCCGTCGGCGACCTGCCGGCGGCTCCGCAGCAGCCTGCGCAGACTCCGCCGCGGCCGGTCCCCGATCGGTCCGAGTGCGGGCGGCTGCCGCCGGGGCAGGGGCCGCGGCACCGGGTCCCGGTCGCGCGCCCGGCCCAGGGCGTCGGCCAGCGCGACCAGGCCGAGCGCGATCTCGTCCGGGTGGTCCGCGGCGGTGAGCCGTCTGATCAGGGCGGCATCGGCCAGGGGCCCGGGCCGGCCGGGCGGCAGCGCCGCGCGGATCCCGCGCAGCCGGGCGCGCTCGTACGGATCGGGCACCGCCGAGTCGGTGATCTCGGGGCCGAGGAGCGCGGCCCACACCGCGGCCTCGTCCCACGCTCCTGGCGCGTCCCTGACCAGTTGGGCGACCCGGCGCGAGCGCCAGCCGCGCGGCCGCTGGTCCTCGCCGTCGGCGGCGCACTCACGCACCGCCGCGGGTAGCCGGCCGGCCAGCAGTGCGGGGCTGCCCGCCGCGAACTCCTCCAGCTCGGCGGCGAGATAGAGCCAGACCACAGCGCGGTAGCGGTTGACGTACCAGCGCACCGGCCGGACGCAGCCGGCCCTCGTCAGCCGGAGCAGCCGCTCACGGCTGATCCCCAGCAGCTCGGCGCCCTCGGTGGTGTTGACCAGCTGGATCCGCTCCAGCAGGGCCTTCGTCCCGCCCTCGGCGTCCCGCACTCTGGCGATCTCCGGCTCGGGCACTCGCGGTTTGTCCGTGCCGCTGCCGACAGTGGCGATCTCGCCGAGCAGCAGCGCCAATTCGAAGTCCGGGAATTCCAGGCCCAATTCCTCGCGCGCCCGGTTGAGGGTGAGCGTCCGCAGCCCGCCGGGTTCCGCTCCGCGAGCCGCTCCGGCTGTGCCCGTCCCTGCTGCGCCGACTGCCTCGACCTCGCAGGCCGGTCCAACTGCCCCAGCGCTTCCGGCTGTCTTCGTCGTCATCACTGTCATCACTCCCCGCACAGATCAACTACTGACAGTGATGACTCTAGCTCGTTCGACGAACACGCGTTCCAGGCCTGTGGATAACTCGCGTTTTCAGAGCTCAACGCGCGCGACAACCGCTCGGAGACGGCCGAACGCCCGGTCCCGCCACGCGGGTCCGGGAGAGGAGGGGTCAGTAAATCGAACCCGGGTTGCGGGCGGCGACGCCCAGATGCTCCCCGACCCGGTGCACCAGCAGCGTCATCTCGTAGGCGACCCGGCCGACATCGGCCTCCATGCCGCTGAGGACCGACAGGCAGCTGCCGTCGCCCGCCGCGGTCACGAAGAGGTAGCCCTCGTCGAACTCGACCATGGTCTGCCGCACTCCGCCGGTGCCGAACTGGCGGCCGGCCCCCTTGGCAAGGCTGTGGAAGCCGGACGAGACTGCGGCCAGGTGCTCGGCCGCCGGGCGGTCGAGCCCGCCGCTGACCCCGGTGACCAGACCGTCGTTGGACAGGACAAGTGCGTGCTGCACGTGCGGCACACGCTGCGTCAGATCATCGAGCAGCCACGCGAGCCTGTTGCTCACCGTCATCGCCCTGCCTCCCGTCTCCCCCTGCCCTAGCAGCCTGTCGCGCCGGGCGCTCTTCGGCAACCCCGCCTCGGCGCGCCGCGGCGATCGAATCTCCGGACGGCGGCGGGGACCGGCGGTATTCAGCCGCCGCGGGGCGCGTACATGATGACACCCACTCCCACCAGGCAGATCACCGCTCCGGTGATGTCGAAGCGGTCCGGGCGGTAACCGTCGGCGACCATCCCCCACAAAAGGGAGCCCGCCACGAAGACACCGCCGTAGGCGGCCAGGATGCGGCCGAATTCGGCGTCCGGCTGGCGGGTCGCGACGAATCCGTAGAGGCCGAGGGCCACAACGCCCGCGCCCATCCAGCCGATACCGCGGTGCTCGCGCACCCCCTGCCAGATCAGCCAGGCGCCGCCGATCTCCAGGACGGCGGCGAGCGCGAAGAGCGCGAGGGAACGCAGGGTGAGCATGCAACCATGATGCATGGCCAGTATCGGAAGCGAACGGGCGCGGGTGCGGGTCTTCTTCGCGGAGCGTGCCGTGGGCTGGGAGACGCGGTATCCCGACGACACGCCCGCCTACACGGCCGCGGTCGCCGCGCTGGAACCGCCGCCGGGCGGCCGGGCACTGGACGCCGGGTGCGGCACCGCACGGGCGCTGCCGCTGCTGCGGGCGGCCGTCGGCCCGGCGGGAGATGTGGTGGGCCTGGACCTGACGCCGGAGATGCTGCGCGAGGCCGCCGTTCTCGGGCGGCGCGCCGACGGGGCGCTGATCGAGGCGGACAGCGCGCAACTGCCCTTGCGTGCCGGGGCTTTCGACGCCGTTCTCGCGGCGGGGCTGGTGCACCATCTGCCGGATCCCGCGGCGGGGCTGCGGGAATTGGCCAGGGTGACCCGGCCAGGCGGCCGGCTGGCGCTCTTCCACCCGCTGGGGCGGGCCGCGCTGGCCGCCCGCCGCGGCCACGCCCTGCGCGCCGACGACATCAGGGCCGAGCGGCAGCTCCGCCCGCTGCTGTCCGCGACGGGGTGGGAGCTGTCGCTGCTGGACGACTCCGAGGAGCGCTATCTCGCGGTCGCGGTCAGGCGGCGGCACTGATCGCCGCCGCATAGGCCCGCGGATTGTCGAACATGATGCAGTGCCCGGCGCCTGGCACCGTGATCACCCGGACACCGGACGCGGCGAGGCCCGCCAGGTCGGCCACGGCGTCACCCGTCTCTCCCACCAGGTAGGTGCGCGGGATGTCGAGGCCGGTCAGCATGGCGCGCATGGTCGGCTCGGTGCCGCGCACCAGCCCGCAGGCGCTGCGGTGCAGGGCCAGCGGGTCCGCCAGGCGCATGGTGGAGCGCCACATCCAGCCGACCCGCTCCAGCGTGGCGAATCCGCCGCCGTGCACGAGCCTGACGCCGGCCGGGCGGGCGGAGCTGATGCGGCGGCTCGCCGAGCCGGACGCGCTGGACATCAGCAACGAGAACCGCTGGTTCGGGGTGCTCGCCCTCCTGCGGCACCTCGGCGACCCCGCCGCGCAGGCCGTGGTGCTGCGCCGCCGGCTGGCCTTCCTGGAGGAGCCGTCGAGCTTCTTCTACGCCGACGACCGCCCGGTGAGCGCGGAAGAGATCGACGACCCCTTCCGGCAGGGCGTACTGACCATCGCCCGGGCGACCACCCGGGCCGAACTGGGCTGGCTGCGGACGACCCTGGCCGGGCTCGACGCCGCAGTGTGAGCCGCCGCGCTGTTCCGGCGCCGGGGCGACAGGCACTGCGGCGCCCGCCACGTGCGGCAACTGCGCGGGCACCTCGCGAGGTGCGGGCGTCATGACCTCTCGACGCGGACGTTACCGGCTGGTTAAGGTGCGCGGACCGGAACGAGAGGGAGGGCGTCACATGGCCGCGGCCGACCGTACGGGGGACGACGACGCGCTGTATGTGCTGACGGCCGCGATGCTGACGCCCGAGCGCTTTCCCGGTGTGCTGGGCGACGACTATCCCGCCGCCTGCGCGCACCTGGGCCTCGACCCGCTGCCCGACGGCTACGGCCTGGTGTTCGGCCAGGACGGCGGCGGGGCGCGCTGGACGGTCGCGACCACCGACGCCGCCATGGTCGCATGTGCGCTCGCCGCCTGGGACTGCGGGCTGGAATACGCGCTCTCCCCCGACGACAGCACCCTGGCCGCGTCCCTGCCCGGCTGGCCGCTGCCGGTCGCCGTGTCGGTGCCCGGTGTCCCCGCGCCGCACGACCCGGCCGGCCAGGAGGCGGGACCCGCGCTCGCACCGCCCGACGTCTCGGTGTGGGGACCGCCGCAGCGGCGGCTCGGCGCCGACGAGATCGCGGTCCGCTGGCACGAGTGGCGCGACCAGTTGGTACCGCCCGCCGGGCCGGAAGCGGAATCCGGGGCGGCGGCGGACCCGCCGCAGGATGCGGAGCCGACAGCGGGGCAGGAAGCGGGGCAGGAAACGACGCGGGAATCCGCGGCG
The DNA here is from genome assembly GCF_036815005.1 of Streptomyces sp. IBSBF 2435. Lineage (NCBI taxonomy): Bacteria > Bacillati > Actinomycetota > Actinomycetes > Kitasatosporales > Streptomycetaceae > Streptomyces > Streptomyces sp. IBSBF 2435. The sequence goes on from NZ_JAJSYW010000059.1 coordinate 16,960, forward strand.
GAAAAGGCGGCTCCCCAGGTCTCCCACGACGGTGTGCGCCGTGCGCTGCAGAGCGCCGAGGAATACCTCCGCACGCCCCCGCCGCCCGGCCGGGTACGCACCACCGCGGGCACCCTGCGGGCCGACGGGCCGGGCTGGAGCCTGGTCGCCAGGACCGACGACATGGCCTTCGTCCTGCTCGACGAGGCCCCGGGCGAGGTGCTGCCCGTCGGCCGCGGTCCGTCACTCCCGCCGCTGCTCGAAGCCCTCGGCAAGCTGGCGTCGGTGACGCCCTGACGCCGGTACGGCCTCGCAGGGCCGTACCGGCGCACTCAGCCGCGCAAGCGCACGCAGAGCCGCCGCGTGTACGGGCCCCGGGTCAGTCCGCCGCGATGTCCGCGGCCACCGCGTCGGCCGCCTTGCGGGCGGCCACCAGCACCGGGTCCCAGACCGGGGAGAAGGGCGGCGCATAGCCGAGGTCGAGGCCGACCATCTGCTCGACGGTCATGCCCGCGGTCAGGGCGACCGCCCCGACGTCGACCCGCTTCGCCGCGCCCTCGCCGCCGACGATCTGAACGCCGAGCAGCCGCCCGGTGCGGCGCTCCGCGAGCATCTTGACCGTCATCGGGTCGGCGTCCGGGTAGTAACCCGCACGGCCGGTGGACTCGATGACCGCGGTCACGTAGCGGAGCCCCGCCGCACGGGCCTGTGACTCCTTGAGGCCGGTGCGGGCGATCTCCACGTCGCACACCTTGCTGACGGCGGTGCCGACCACGCCGGGGAAGGTGGCGTAGCCGCCGCCGATGTTGGTGCCGATGATCCGGCCGTGCTTGTTGGCGTGGGTGCCGAGCGCGATGTGCTGGAGCGCGCCGGAGACCAGGTTGAGCACTTCGACGCAGTCGCCGCCCGCCCAGACCCGCTCGGTGCCGCGCACCCGCATGGCGCGGTCGGTGAGCAGACCGCCGTGTGCGCCGAGCGGCAGCCCCGCCGCGGCGGCCAGGCCGGTCTCCGGGCGTACGCCCAGACCCAGTATCACCAGGTCGGCGGGGTGTTCCGCGTCATCGGTGGCCACCGCGCGGACCCGGCCGTCGTCGCCGGTGAGCACCGCGCGGACCGGGGTGCCGGAGACCACCAGCACCCCGAGGCATTCGAGGGCCTCGCGCACCAGCCGTCCCATGTCCGGGTCGAGGGTCGTCATCGGCTGGTCGTTCCGGTCGATCAGCGTCACGTCGAGACCGCGTCGCAGCATCGCCTCGGCCATTTCCACGCCGATGTAGCCGCCGCCCACCACCACGGCGCGGCGTACTTCCGCGCGGTCCAGGCCGCGCAGGACGGCCTCGCCGTCGTCCAGGGTCTGTACTCCGTAGACGCCGGGGGCGTCGATGCCGGGCACCGGCGGGCGTACCGGCACCGCGCCGGTGGCGATGACCAGCTGGTCGTAGCCGGTCCAGGCCTCGCGGCCGCCGGTGTCCCGGCTGCGGACCCGGCCGCCCTCCAGGTCGATCCCGGTGACCTCGGTGCCCAGCCGCAGATCGATGTCGCGGGACCGGTGCTCGGCCGCGGTCCTGGCGACCAGCGCGTCGGGGCCGTCCACGGCGCCCCCGATCCAGTACGGAATGCCGCAGGCGGAGTACGAGGTGTGGTGCCCGCGTTCGAGGGCGACGATCTCCAGGTCGCCGGCCCCCCGGCGGCGACGCGCCTGGGACGCGGCCGACATGCCCGCCGCGTCGCCGCCGATGACCACCAGACGCTCCGTCATGTCCCGTGCCACTCCTCTACGACCGGTGGGATCGGATGCAACCGGCGCACCCATACCGCACCCTACGTGGGGCGGAGCACCGGGCTCGTACGCACCTCTTTACGTCACTCACATGTCCCAGTAACCTCACGAAGGTTCTTGCAGCAACTTGCGCAAGATATCCGGCCGTTCGTTCCGTGGCGCGCGGAAAGGCGGCATCCCAGGCACCGGCCGCCTGTGCGGCCCCGTCCGAGGAGCCCGACGTGAAAGCCCTTTCGCGCCATCACCGCAGAACCAGGCCAGGCCCGCTGGCGGCGATACTCGCCGTCGTCGCCGGGTTGCTGGCCGCCCTGCTCCCCGCCCTGTCCACCAGCGCGGCCCCCGCAGCCGCCGCCACGGGTGGCAGCACCGCCACCGTCTACTACTCCACCACGTCGTCCAACTGGTCTGCCTACGACCTGCACTGGGCACCGGACGGCGGCAGCTGGACCACCGTGCCGGGCGTCGCCATGGACGCGGCGTGCACCGGCTGGGTGAAGGAGACCGTCGACCTGGGCACCGCCACCGGGTGGCAGGCCACCTTCAACAACGGCCAGGGCACCTGGGACAACAACGGCGGCAAGAACTACGCCCTGGGCACCGGCACCATCACCGTCAAGGACGGCGCCATCGCGCACAGCGACCCGTGCGCGGGCGGCACCACCGATCCGCCGCCGGCCACCTCGGCGACGGTCTTCTACTCCACCGCCACCGTCGGCTGGACGACCGTCAACCTGCACTACGCGCCGACCGGCAAGGCCTGGACGACGGTCCCGGGCGTCGGCATGGCGGCGGCCTGCACCGGCTGGGTGAAGAAGACCGTCGACCTCCAGGGCTCGGCCGGCCTGGCCGCCACCTTCAACAACGGGAACGGCACCTGGGACAACAACAACGGCGCGAACTACGCGCTCTCCTCGGGTGTCAGCACCGTCAAGGACACCAAGGTCACCGCCCACGCCGCCGACCCCTGTGCGGCCGTGGTCCCCGACACCACGCCGCCCACCGTGCCGAGCGCGGTGAAAGCCACCGCCACCGACACCTCCGTGGTGCTGACCTGGAACCCGTCCACCGACGACACAGGGGTGACGGGTTACCGGGTGACCCGCAGCGGCGGCACCAAGGGCAGCGTGGTGACCAGCGTCGGCTCCACGGTCTTCTCGGAGACCGGCCTGGAGGCTGCGACCGCCTACACCTACACCGTCGTGGCCCTGGACGCGGCGGGCAACGCCTCGGCCGCGTCCGCGGCGGCGAGCGCCACCACCGGGCACGCCCCGCCGCCCGCCACCGCCGGCCAGATGATCGGCACCGACCCGCGCAAGGACCCGATCTACTTCGTGCTGACCGCCCGCTTCTACGACGGCGACACCAGCAACGACCGCGGCGGCAACCAGGACGTGGCGTCCGGCAACGCGGCGAACAACGACCCCATGTTCCGCGGCGACTTCAAGGGACTGGTGCAGAAGCTCGACTACGTCAAGGCGCTCGGCTTCTCCGCGATCTGGATCACCCCGGTGGTGCTGAACCGCAGCGACTACGACTACCACGGCTACCACGGCTGGGACTTCTACCGGGTGGACCCGCGCCTGGAGTCGGCGGGGGCGTCGTACCAGGACCTGATCAACGCGGCCCACGCCAAGGGCATCAAGGTCTACCAGGACGTGGTCTACAACCACAGCTCCCGGTGGGGCGCCAAGGGGCTGTACGTGCCCACCGTCTACGGCGTCAGGGACTCCCAGTGGTCGTGGTACTACGACCAGAAGGAGGACGGCTTCGAATACGACGGTCTGACGATCGACTCCAAGACCGGCAAGTCGTACTACAACGGCGACCTGTGGTCGACCGCGGAGCCGCCCGGCAACACCTGCCTGAACTGGGGCAAGCCCACCGGGCAGAAGAGCCCCGAGGGCTACACGCTCTACAACTGCCAGTGGCCGAACCCCACCTCGGGGATGTTCCCCGCGAAGTACTACCACCAGTGCTGGATCGGCAACTGGGAGGGCGAGGACTCGCGGTCGTGCTGGCTCGCCGACGACCTCGCCGACTTCAACACCGAGAATCCCGAGGTGCAGAACTATCTGATCGGCGCCTACAACACATACATCGACATGGGCGTCGACGGTTTCCGCGTCGACACCGCGGTGCACATCCCGCGGGTCACCTGGAACCGGCGCTTCCTGCCCGCGCTCCAGCAGCGGGTGCTCCAGGACTGGGGCCAGGACAAGGCGCAGAACTTCTTTGTCTTCGGCGAGGTCGGCGCCTTCGTCAACGACAAGTGGAACCGCGGGTCGGTCAACCACTCTGCGCAGTTCTACACCTGGAAGGAGCGCAAGGAATACAGCCCGGACGACACGACCGCGGCCATCGAGCAGTACAACTACGAGGAGCAGCTGGGCACCGGCAACCAGCCGACGTCCGCCAACGCCTTCCTCGAAGGCAATGCCTATCACACCCCGGACCACAGCAAATTCTCCGGGATGAACATCATCGACATGCGCATGCACATGAATTTCGGTGACGCGCACAACGCCTTCACCAACGGCAAGGACTCCGACGACTCGACGAACGACGCCACCTACAACGTCGTCTACGTCGACAGCCACGACTACGGCCCCAACAAGTCGTCGGTGCGCTACAACGGCGGGCAGGACGCCTGGGCCGAGAACATGGCGCTGATGTGGACCTTCCGCGGCATTCCGACGCTCTACTACGGCTCCGAGATCCAGTTCCAGGCCGGCAAGACCATCGACTGCGGGCCGAGCTGCCCGCTGGCGACCACCGGCCGCGCCTATTACGGCGACCATGTGGAGGGCACGGTCACGGCGTCGGACTTCGGAACCGTCGCCAGTGCGTCGGGGCCGGTGGCCACCACTCTTGCGCAGCCGCTGGTCGAACATCTGCAGCGGCTGAACCAGATCCGGCGGGCGATCCCCGCGCTGCAGATGGGCCAGTACAGCACCGACGGCGTCAGCGGCGGCGGGATGTCCTTCAAGCGCCGCTACACCGACACCGCGTCGGGGGTGGACAGCTTCGCCCTGGTGACGGTGACGGATGCCGCGTCCTTCACCGGCATTCCGAACGGCCGCTATGTGGACGCCGTCAGCGGTGACGTGCGGACCGTCACCGACGGCACGCTGTCCCTTGCCGCGCCCGGCAAGGGCGACATGCGGGTCTATGTGCTCGACCTCGGCGGCAAGAACACCGCGCCGGGGAAGATCGGCACGGACGGCCCCTACCTCAAGTAGCCCGGAACCGCGCCTGCCCGGTCCTCCGGTCACACGGAGGCCCGGGCAGGCGTGCCCGTCAGGGCCGGTGGTCCGTCCGGACCGGTCAGGCGGCCTCGGCCGGCATCGGGCAGATTCAGACTTTGTCCAGCGGGCGGTGCGGGGGCGCCGGCAGCTCGACGGCGATCGGGTCGCCGGGGCGCAGCGTGCCGGGGGCCAGCACGATGCCCATGACGCCGGCCTTGCGGAGCACCGCGCCCGACTCGTCCCGGCCGACGACCTGCTTGAGCAGGCCGGCCCGGAAGCGGTCGATCTGGCGGCAGGGATTGCGCAGCCCGGTGATCTCCACGACGGCCTCGGGTCCGAGGCGCAGCCGGGTGCCGGCCGGCAGGCCGAGCAGGTCGATGCCCCGGGTCGTGACGTTCTCGCCCAGGTCGCCGGGGGTCACCGCGTAGCCCGAGGCGCGCAGCTCGTCGAACAGCTCGGCGTGGATCAGATGGACCTGCCGGAGGTTGGGCTGCGCCGGGTCCTGGGCGATACGGGACAGGTGCTGGACGGTGACGCCGAGGTGGGCGTCACCCTCCACGCCCAGACCGGCGAGCAGCCGGATGCTGGATCGGTTGGGCTTGCTGAATCGGTGGTCCGTGTCGCTGCTGACCGCGATGACGGTGGCACGACTCATCGGATGGTCTTCCCCTCGATCGGATGCCCTGACCCGATGATTCATCCTACCGGGGAAAGACCCAGGTCAACGACCGATCTGCCGTCGGCTCACCCGGCGCAGCCTGCGCCGCTGCGAGGAGTCGAGGGCCAGATATCCCGCGACCGGGATACCGATGATGATCAGGAAGAACAGCCACAGCGGAATCCAGTGCAGCAGGATCAGCCCGAGGATGACGCCGCCGATGGCGACCTTCGTACGATTCGACATTTTCCCGCCTCCGTTCGCGGCATCCGGCGGCCGGACGCCGCGCCCTCTTCCCTTACCGCCTACCCAGCAGAACGCACCGCAGGCCGTCGTGGTTCCCCCGGCTCACCGGCCGCCGGTCAGGCCTGCCCGGCGCAGGGCGTCGGCCATCGCGCCGCCCGCCGCCTGGGGTGCGGAGCCGCCGCCGCGCCGGTCGCCCTGGCCCTGCCTGCCGCCCTGCCGCGGCGCCTTGCCGCGGCGCTCACCGCCGCCGCTGCCATTGCCGCCACCGCCGTTGCCGCCACCGCCGGCCGGACCGGACGCCTTGGCCTCGTCGTCCAGCCGCAGCGTCAGCGAGATCCGCTTGCGCGGCAGGTCGACGTCGAGCACCTTGACCCGCACGACGTCGCCCGGCTTGACCACCTCCCGCGGATCCGACACATAGCTGCGGGACAGCGCCGACACATGGACCAGGCCGTCCTGGTGGACGCCGACGTCCACGAACGCGCCGAAGGCCGCCACATTGGTGACCACGCCCTCCAGCAGCATCCCGGGCCGGAGGTCCTTCATCTCCTCCACGCCCTCCTTGAAGGTCGCGGTCTTGAACGCGGGCCGCGGGTCGCGGCCGGGCTTCTCCAGCTCGGCGAGGATGTCGGTGACGGTCGGCAGGCCGAAGGAGTCGTCCACGAAGTCCTGCGGGCGCAATGTGCGCAGGACCGTGCCGTTGCCGATCAGCTCGGCGATGCCGGTGCCCGCGGTCGTACCGATCCTGCGGACCACCGGGTACGCCTCGGGGTGCACCGCGGAGGCGTCCAGCGGGTCGTCGCCGCCGAGGATGCGCAGGAAGCCCGCGCACTGCTCGTACGCCTTGGGGCCGAGCCTGGCGACGCCCTTGAGGTCCTTGCGGGTATGGAAGGGGCCGTTGGCGTCGCGATGGGTGACGATGTTGGCGGCCAGGCCCTCGGTGATGCCCGAGACCCGGCGCAGCAGCGGCACCGACGCGGTGTTGACGTCGACCCCGACGCCGTTGACGCAGTCCTCGACGACCGCGTCGAGGGAGCGTGACAGCTTCACCTCGGACAGGTCGTGCTGGTACTGGCCGACCCCGATGGACCGCGGGTCGATCTTGACCAGTTCCGCCAGCGGGTCCTGGAGCCGGCGGGCGATGGACACCGCGCCGCGCAGCGACACGTCCAGCTCGGGAAGCTCGGCGGAGGCATAGGCGGAGGCGGAGTAGACCGAGGCGCCGGCCTCCGAGACCACGGCCTTGGTCAGGTTCAGCTCGGGGTGCGCCGTGATCAGCTCGGCGGCGAGCTTGTCGGTCTCCCGTGACGCGGTGCCGTTGCCGATCGCGATCAGGTCGACCCGGTGGGCCGCGGCGAGGCGGGCCAGTGTCGCCAGGGACTCGTCCCAGCGGTTGCGCGGCACATGCGGGTAGATCGTGTCGGTGGCGACCACCTTGCCGGTGGCGTCGACCACTGCGACCTTGACGCCGGTGCGCAGGCCCGGGTCGAGGCCCATGGTGGACCGGGTGCCGGCAGGCGCGGCCAGCAGCAGGTCGCGCAGATTCGCAGCGAAGACCCGTACCGCCTCGTCCTCCGCCTCCTGGCGCAGCCGGACCCGAAGATCGAGGCTGAGCCGGACCAGGAAACGCGTGCGCCAGGCCCAGCGGACCGTGTCGCCGAGCCATTTGTCGGCCGGGCGGCCGCGGTCGGTGATGCCGAACTGCTGGGCGATGCGGCGCTCGAAGCCCGTCGGGCCCTCGGCGGGCTCCTCGGGCTCCAGCGTCAGGTCGAGGATCTCCTCCTTCTCGCCGCGCAGCATCGCCAGCACCCGGTGCGAGGGCAGCTTGGTGAAGGGTTCGGCGAAGTCGAAGTAGTCGGCGAATTTCGCGCCCGCCTCCTCCTTGCCCTCGCGCACCTTCGCCATCAGCCGGCCGCGGCTCCACATCCGGGTGCGCAGCTCGCCGACCAGGTCGGCGTCCTCCGAGAAGCGCTCGGTGAGGATGGCCCGCGCGCCGTCGAGGGCTGCTGCCGCGTCCTCCACCCCGTTGCCGGCGGACGCATACGGCGCCGCAGCGGTCTGCGGGTCGAGCGCCGGGTCGGCGAGCAGGGCGTCGGCGAGCGGTTCGAGGCCGGCCTCCCGGGCGATCTGCGCCTTGGTGCGCCGCTTGGGCTTGTACGGCAGGTAGATGTCCTCCAGGCGCGCCTTGGAGTCCGCCGCCATGATCTGCGCCTTGAGCGCGTCGTCGAGCTTGCCCTGCGCCTCGATGGACTCCAGGACGGCCGCCCGCCGCTCGTCCAGCTCCCGCAGATAGCGCAGCCGCTCCTCCAGATTGCGCAGCTGCTCGTCGTCGAGTGTGCCGGTGGCCTCCTTGCGGTAGCGCGCGATGAACGGCACGGTGGCCCCGCCGTCGAGCAGATCGACGGCCGCCCGCACCTGACCTTCGCGTACGCCCAACTCCTCGGCGATCCTGCGTTCGACCGAAACGTTGCCGCTGATGATGCCGCTCCTCAGGCCCGGGCCAAGACGCGTGACGCTTGGCGGTTGTCAGCATCGTAGACGCCGCCGGTGGCCGTACCTGCTCGACGGGCCGCCGGGGGCGCCGCCGCCGGTGTGCGGCCGGTCAGGCGAGCGTCTTCTCGAACCAGTGGTCGGCGTACGGGCTGTCGTTGTACCGCTCGATCTCGCGGTAGCCGTGCCGGGCGTAGAGCGCGCGGGCCTCGACCAGGTCCGCGCGGGTGTCGAGGCGGACCGCCCGGGCGCCGAAGGTGTCGCGGGCGAGGCCCTCCGCCAGCTCGATCAGGCTGCCGGCCACGCCGCGCCCGCGGGCCTCGGGGACGACGAACATCCGGGTCAGCTCCACCGTGGCGGCGTCCAGCACCCGCACTCCCAGGCAGCCCGACGCGGCGCCGCCGATCCTGGCGACGGTGAAGATGCCGGTGGGCAGCGCCAGGTCGTCGCTCGGCTCCTGCGCGATCACCGCGGAGACTTCGGCGTCATTGGTCGGCCGCCCGTAGTAACGAATGATCAGCTCCGTGTAATACCGGCGTATCAGCTCTACCGCGTCGGGGTGCGACACCGGCAGGGGCGCGGTCGTCCAGTCGGCCGTGCGGAGATCGTCCGTGGTCATGCGGTCCATCCTGGCAGCGGTCAGGTGGGGATATCCCCCGGTTTTCCGGGGGTCCGGCACCCCGGGGAACCGGGTGATGGCGCCGTGGTCCGCGGCGGGCGGTGGTTCGCAGCGTCGCAGTACGGCCCGGCCGGGCCGTCATTGCCGGACACCGCCCGCCACCGAGGAGCGCCCATGGCGACCGTCCTGAGTACCGTCGACCCGTCCGAGAAGGCCCCGGACAGCGGGTCGAGCGGGACAAGCGAACTCACCCCGCTGCTGTGTGCGGCGCGGGAAGCCGGGCTGCTGCGGCGGCGCCGGGGGCACTACGTGATGTCGATCGCGGTGAATCTGCTGGCACTCGCCGCGGTGTGGGCGGCCGTGGTGCTGGTCGGCGGCACCGGGCCGTGGCGGGTGCAGGCCCTGGCGGTGCCCGCCGCGGTCCTGTCGGCGCGCGGCGGCTTCGTCGGGCACGAGCCGGGCACCAGCAGGTAGCGGCGGGCCGCAGGACGAACCGGGTCATCGCCCTCTTCCACGGCAATCTGCTGCTGGGCACGGGCGCGGGCCGGTGGGCGGACAAGCACAACCGGCGCCAGGTGCTGGCGTCGCGCAATGTGCGCGGCAATCCGGTGGTCGACTTCTTCCTGGGCGGTCTGAACTACCAGATCGAGTATCACCTCTTCCCGAGCCTGCCGCGCCCGGATCTGCCGCTGGCGCGTCCGCTGGTGGGCGCCCATCGCGCGCGGATCGGCGTCAGGTACACCGAGACCGGGCTGTTCGACTCCTGTGCGCAGGCGCTGGGCCATATGCAAGCGGTCGGGGCGCCGTTGCGCTGAGCGCCGCGGACCTGGCCCACCGTCACAGCCGGGCGGGCTTGGCGGTCCCGTAGAGCCAGGTCGCGAACAGCGGCGTGAGGTCACGGGTGGTCAGCCCGGCGCAATAGGCGGTGAAGTCGGCGGTGGAGGCATTGCCGTGGAGATGGGCGGCGGGCCAGCCGCGCAGCAGCGTCGCGAAGGCGGTGTCGCCGAGCGCCCGGTGCAGTTCGTGGAGGACCAGCGCGCCGCGGTTGTAGACGGGCGGTGCGGAGACGTCGGCGGCCGTGGGCGGCGCGGCGGGCGCAAAGGCCCAGGTGCCGGGGTCGGCGAAGGCGGTGGCGGCGCTGCGGGAGACCGGGACGCCGCCGTCGTCCTCCTGCCACAGCCAGGTCGCGTAGGTCGCGAATCCCTCGTTGAGCCACATGTCCTGCCAGCTGCTCGGGGTGACGGAGTCCCCGAACCACTGGTGGGACAGCTCGTGCACCAGTGTCGGTACGGCGACGGCGGGCCCGCTGCCGTCGCCGGGGAAGACCGGCCGGTTCTGGGTCTCCAGCGCGTAGCCGACCTGGCCGGACGGCAGGTGGTCCACGACGGCGCCCGCCGAGCCGAAGGGAAAGGGGCCGAAAAGGCCGGCCTCCCAGTCCAGGATCTCCGGCAGGCGGCTCAGCGCGGCGGCGGTCTGCCGGTCGTCCGAGCGCGGGTCGACGGCGGTGTAGAGCGCGATGCCGCCGGGGGTGCGGGAGCGGGTGACGGTGTAGTGGCCGATGCCCACGGTGGCCAGATACGTCGCCATGGGCGCGGTGCTGCGCCAGTGGAAGGACGTACGGCCCGCGGCGGTACGGGTGCCGGCCGGCTCGCCGTTGGACACCACGCCCAGGCCCGTGGGCACCGACATGGTGACGTCGAAGGCCGCCTTGTCCGAAGGGTGGTCGTTGCCGGGGAACCACGCCATCGAGCCGACGGGCTCGCCGAGCGCCAGGGCTCCGTCGTCGGTGCGGAACCAGCCCTCGTGCGACCCGTCCGGGTCGGTGAGCAGCCGGGGCACACCGGCGTAGGCCACCGTGGTCTCGAAGCGCGCGCCCCGGCGCAATGTACGGGCCGGCCGCACGGTCAGCTCGGTGCCGGAGCGGGTGGCGCGGGCCGCCCGCCCGTCGACGCCGACCCGGACGACGGTCAAGCCGGCGAGGTCGAGGTCGAAGCCGCGGAGGTCCTGGGCCGCGGTGGCGGTGATCACCGCGGTGCCGGCCAGCCGCCCGGAGCCCGGGTCGTAGGACAGGTCGAGGCCGTAGTGCGTGACGTCGTAGCCGCCGTTGCCCGCGGCGGGGAAGAGCCGGTCGCCCAGGCCCGAGGTCCCGGCGGGGGCCGTGCCGCTTCCGCCCGAGCAGGCCAGCAGGCAGCCCGCGAGGCACGCGGGGAGCAGCCGGGAGGCGGCGCGCTGGGCGGATCGGCGAAGGGGCACGCGGGCCAGCGTACGAGGTGGAAAGGGGTGGCGGGCGGCGGTGGCGTCTTTCACGGCGCCGGTGGCGCGGCAATACTGGGGCGGTGCCGCAGACCGCCCTGACCATCGACGAGCTGGCCGCCCGCGCCGGGGTGACCGTACGCACCGTCCGCTTCTACGGCGCCCGCGGCCTGCTGCCGCCGCCCGACATCGGACCGCGCCGGGTGGGGCGGTACGGCGCGGAGCACCTGTCGCGGCTGGCGCTGATCGAGGAGTTGCAGCAGCACGGGCTCACGCTCGCGGCCATCGAGCGCTATCTGGCGCAGCTGCCCGAGGGGATCAGCGCGCACGACCTGGCGATCCACCGGGCGCTGGTGGCGTCCTGGCTGCCCGAGGGCAGCGCGCGGCTCGGCAGGGAGCAGCTGGAGCAGCGGGCCGGCCGGCCGCTGGACGACGCCGATGTGGAGCGGCTGGCGGCGATGAACGTGCTGGAGCGGACCGCGGACCCGGACGTCTTCGTGGTCGACCCCGGCATCCTGCACCTGGGGGTGCGGCTGCTGGACATGCCGATCCCGCTGGAGGCCATCGCGGCGGCCAGGGAGGCGATGCAGAAGCACGCTCAGGCGGCGGCGGGGGCGATCAGCCGGATCTTCCGCGAGTCGGTGTGGGAGCCGGCGCCGGAGACCGAGCCGGACGCCGCGATGCGGTCGCTGTCGGCGCAGATGCAGCCGCTGGTGGTGCAGGCGCTGGTGACGGCCTTCCAGCGGTCGCTGAAGGAGCAGCTGTGGGCCTGGCCGGCGCCCGCGGCGGAACAGTCCTGACGGGACCGTCGGCAGCGGGCACCGGCTCTCCGGCCGCCGGTGTCAGCCGGCCTTCCTGCGGTCGGTGAAGGTCCCGCCGCGCTCCGCCGTGGCCACCAGCAGCTCGGGCGGGGTGAAGCGCTCGCCGTAGGCGGCGGCCAGTTCGCGCGCCCTGGCGGTGAAGCCGGCGACGCCGCCCGGGTAGCCGTTGATGTACTGCAGGACGCCGCCGGTCCAGGCGGGGAAGCCGATGCCCAGCACCGAGCCGATGTTGGCGTCGGCGACCGAGGTGAGCACGCCCTCCTCCAGCAGCCGGACGGTGTCGAGCGATTCGGCGAACAGCATCCGCTCCTGGAGGTCGGCGAACGGGACACCGGTGGCGGCGGCCTCGGTGTCCGGCCGCCCGAAGTGCTCGGCGAGGCCCGGCCACAGCCCGGTCCTGCGGCCGTCGGCGTAGTCGTAGAAGCCGGCTCCCCCGCTGCGGCCCGGGCGGCCGAACTCGTCGACCATGCGGTCGACGACGGCCTCCGCCGGGTGCTCCTGCCAGACGCCGCCCGCCGCCTCGACCGCGCTGCGCGTCTCACGGCGGATCCTGGCCATCAAGGTCAGGGTCAGCTCGTCCACCAGCGACAGCACCTTGGCCGGGTAGCCGGCCTGCGCCGCGGCCTGCTCGACGGTCGCGGCGGGGATGCCCTCGCCGATCATCGCGACGCCCTCGTTGATGAAGTGGCCGATCACCCGGGAGGTGAAGAAGCCGCGCGAGTCGTTCACCACGATCGGCGTCTTGCGGATCTGCCGGACCAGGTCGAAGGCGCGGGCCAGCGCCTCGTCGCCGGTCCGCTCGCCCTTGATGATCTCCACCAGCGGCATCCGGTCGACCGGCGAGAAGAAGTGCAGGCCGACGAAGTCCGCGCCGCGGCCCACGCCTTCGGCGAGCTGCGAGATGGGCAGGGTGGAGGTGTTGGAGCACAGCAAGGCGTCGGGCGCCACAATGTGCTCGATCTCCTGGAAGACCTTGTGCTTGAGCGCGGCGTCCTCGAAGACCGCCTCGATGACGGCGTCGCAGCCGGCCAGGTCGGCGGGCTCGGCGGTGGCGGTGATCCTGGCCAGCAGCGCGTCCCGCTTCCCGGCGGTGGTGCGCCCCTTGGCGAGCGCCTTGTCCAGCAGGCCCGCGGAATACGCCTTGCCGCGCTCGGCCGCGTCAAGGGTGACGTCCTTGAGCACGACGTCGATACCGGCCCGGGCGCAGGAGTAGGCGATGCCGGCGCCCATCATGCCGGCGCCGAGCACGGCGACCCGGGTGACCTTGCGGGCGGGTACGCCCGCGGGGCGGCCCGCGCCGGAGTTGACGGCCTGGAGGTCGAAGAAGAACGCCTGGATCATGTTCTTCGAGGTCGGGCCGCAGGCCAGCTCGGTGAAGTAGCGGGCCTCGATCACCGAGGCGGTGTCGATGTCGACCTGGGCGCCCTCAACGGCGGCCGCCAGGATGTTGCGCGGCGCCGGGTAGGGGGCGCCGGCCAGCTGCTTGCGCAGGTTGGCGGGGAAGGCCGGCAGGTTGGCGGCGAAGGCGGGGCTCTTGGGGGTGCCGCCGGGGATCTTGTGGCCGGGGGTGTCCCAGGGCTGGCGGGCCTGCGGATTGGCGTCGATGAAGGCGCGGGCGGCGGCGAGCAGGGCCTCGCGGTCCGCGGCGACCTCGTGGACCAGGCCCGCGGCCAGGGCGCGCGGCGCGGAATACTGCGTGCCCTGCAGCAGCACCTTGAGCAGGGCGTCGGCGATGCCGAGCAGCCGTACGGTCCGGACCACGCCGCCGCCGCCGGGCAGCAGGCCGAGGGTGACCTCGGGCAGGCCGATCTTCGTACCCGGCGTGTCGAGGGCGACGCGGTGGTGGCAGGCCAGCGCGATCTCGTAGCCGCCGCCGAGCGCGGCACCGTTGATGGCGGCCACGACGGGCTTGCCGAGGGTTTCCAGGCGGCGCAGCGCGCGCTTCATGCGCATACCGCCGGCGAAGACCTCCTCGGCGTCACCGGGGGTGGCGCGGATCAGGTAGCGCAGGTCGCCGCCGGCGACGAAGGTCTTCTTGGCGGACGTGATCACGACACCGCGGATGTCGTCGATACCGGCTTCCAACCGGTCGACGGCGGCGGCGAAGGCGTCGACGAAGGCGGCGTTGATGGTGTTGGCCGAATGCGCCGGGTCGTCGAGGACGAGGGTGACGACGCCGTCCGCGTCCTGCTCCCAGCGGATGGTGGTGGGCTCGCTCATGTCGGGTTGGCTCCGTAGCGGCGGGTCGGGGCGGGGACGGGTCAGAGGCGTTCGATGACGGTGGCGACACCCATTCCGCCGCCGACGCAGAGGGTGGCGAGCCCGTAGCGCAGGTCGCGGCGCTCCAGCTCGTCGATGAGCGTGCCGAGCAGCATCGCGCCGGTGGCGCCGAGCGGGTGGCCGAGGGCGATGGCGCCGCCGTTGACGTTGACCTTGTCCAGGCCGACGCCCATGTCCGCGGCGAAGCGCAGGACGACGGCGGCGAAGGCCTCGTTCATCTCGATCAGGTCGATGTCGTCGATGGTCAGGCCGGCCTTGGCGAGCGCCTTGCGGCTGGCGGGGGCGGGGCCGGTGAGCATGATGGTCGGCTCGGAGCCGGAGACGGCCGCGGAGACGATGCGGGCCCGCGGCGTCAGGCCGTAGCGCTCGCCGATCCCCCGGCTGCCGATCGCCACCAGGGCGGCGCCGTCCACGATGCCGGAGGAATTCCCCGCGTGGTGGACGTGGTCGATCTTCTCCACCCAGTGGTACTTCTGCAGCACGACCGCGTCGAAGCCGCCGAGGTCGCCGATGTCGGCGAAGGACGGCTTGAGCGCGGCCAGCGACTCGGGGGTGGTGCCGGGGCGCATGTGCTCGTCGTGGTCGAGCACGACGAGCCCGTTGCGGTCCCGCACGGGCACCACGGAACGGGCGAAGCGGCCGTCCTTCCAGGCCTCCGCGGCGCGTTCCTGCGACAGCGAGGCATAGCTGTCCACGTCGTGGCGCGAGAAGCCGCCGAGGGTGGCGATCAGGTCGGCGCCGATGCCCTGGGGCGCGAAGCCGGTCTCCAGGTTGGTCATCGGGTCCATCGCCCAGGCGCCGCCGTCGCTGCCCATCGCGACCCGGGACATCGACTCGACGCCGCCGGCCAGCACCAGGTCCTCCCAGCCGGAACGCACCTTGGCCGCCGCCATGTTCACCGCTTCGAGGCCCGAGGCGCAGAAGCGGTTCTCCTGGACGCCGGCCACCGTGTCGGGCAGCCCCGCGGCGACCGCCGCGATGCGGGCGATGTCGGAGCCCTGGTCGCCGATCGGACTGACCACGCCGAGCACGATGTCGTCGATCGCGGCCGGGGCGAGGTCCGGGTAGCGGTCGCGCAGTTCGTGGATGAGGCCGACGACCAGGTCGATCGGCTTGGTGCCGTGCAGGGATCCGTTGGCCTTTCCGCGCCCTCGCGGGGTGCGGACGGCGTCGTAGACGTAGGCGTCGGTGCTCAACGTCGTGCCTTTCTGTACGGGGGCGGGCGGGTGCGGGCGGCGGGGCGCGGGCGCCCCCCCCCCCCCCCGCCCCGGCTGCTGCGCGTGACGCTGCAACGCGTCGAGTGGGGCGCGGTCGGCACGGTC